>DMPG01000199.1:13088-14134 GCA_003456055.1 Bacteroidota bacterium
GTGAAGAATAAACAAATTCGTATGACGAAAGAGCAGGAGCAATTATGGGGAATCGAAAAGCTTAATATTCCCCGGTCTGAAATTCCTGCCGTAACACACATTGATTATTCTGCAAGACTTCAGACCGTTCATCAAGAGACAAATCCGATGTTCCACAAATTGCTTAGATCTTTTTTCGATAAAACGGGTTGTCCGGTGGTTGTGAACACGTCGTTCAACGTACGGGGAGAACCGATCGTAGAATCACCGAGCGATGCATATCGTTGTTTTATGAGAACAGAAATGGACACGTTAGTAGTAGGAGGTTTTCTTCTGCTAAAGAAAGATCAACCTGCATTGATTGAAAAGAACGATTGGAGAAAAGAATATGAGTTGGATTAAAGAGGTTCGGCATGATATCTCAACAATTCAATCTACATCAAACGATCTAAAGAAGTTTGGATTAACAATCGGCGGTTTGTTGATGGTATTGAGTGTCGCGGCATTTTGGAAAGGGTGGTGGGGAACGACAGCGATATTTATTGTCAGTTCGTTGGGAACGTTTCTGGTTATCTCAGGAATGTTTTTTTCAGATGTTCTTCGAGGTATTCACCGCTGGTGGATGGGCTTTGCGATAATTTTAGGAAGCGTCGTTTCTCGGATAATTTTGTTTATCATATTCTTTACAATCGTATCGTTCATTTCAATCGCCGCGAGAATTTTTGGAAAAAAATTTGATATTACATATAATGATTCCCAACGGTCTTCCTATTGGATTCAACGCGATCAACATAAACCCATCAATTACGAAAAAATGTCCTAAGGCGAACGTATGGCAAAGATCAAGATACTCACTGAATATTTTTCATTTCTTAAAGAAAATAAAAAATGGTGGCTGCTCCCAATCGTTGCTGTCTTGGTGTTGTTCGGTCTATTGATCGTCTTGACAAAAGGAAGCGCTCTGGCCCCTTTTATCTATACCATATTTTAACTTTACATCAGCAATAATATCTTTTTCTTCAATAGAAGCGCATCGCGGTATTGCGGTTGCAGTTGTAACGATTGGT
>DMPG01000199.1:14166-27978 GCA_003456055.1 Bacteroidota bacterium
AACCAACTGTTCTTTCTGTGCAATCAGTAATGCTTCAGAAAGAACTTTAATCGCCTCATCAAATTCTCCCTTATTGATCTTTATCAATCCCAGATCCAGTTTTGGAAATGGATATTGTGGGTTTGAATTCATCGAAATAGTATAATGGCGTATCGCCTGATCGATATTTCCGGTTTGGCTTAATGCATTTGCCAGAAGATAATGTGCATAAAAGTTATATGGATATTCTTCAATCACAGCGCGATAGGTAGTGATTGCCCCATCTATGTTTCCTCTGCTCCAGAAGAGTTGTGCAGTTTCATAACATCCTTCATCCCATACCTTACCGACAGCATAAACATCATCGACGATTTTTTTCAATACCGGATCGGCCTTCACATAGAAATGTTGAGGAACTGAAAAATTAACAAACGGCCACTTTGAAGTCAGATTTTTCATTGAGACATCAGCAAATGCCCGGTCCAGCCAACTGATATACAAACTGTCGTCATTGTATGGAAGTTTTTTTGCATTTGGCAGAGAAGGGAAAATATTCTCTTGTTGTATCTTCTCTACAAAACCATTAGCGATCAAATAGTAACCGTTCGCTTTTGGGTGAAGATGCTCCCAAAAAAAGGTTGTATCGGTAATTCCGTTTATGCTGTGCAATTGAAAAATTGAATCCGACGAAAAAAAAGGAATCGCATTTTTTGCACAAACATTCTTAATGATGGAATTGATCTTTCCGGGGGCGCGAAATTTCAATAGATCGTTATCACGAGCAGATTCAAAACATGATCGTGCATTGGTGAAATCGTTCAATCCTAAATATATCGAACCAAGAAGGAATTGTTGATAGGCATTGGAAGAATCAATTTGATCGAGCGAATTAAATTTGTTCAGCGCTGTATCATATTTCTTTGCGGCGGTGAGGCTTCGAATTTCAGAGTATTCATTTGCATATGTAGAATCGTAGACGAAAGGGGAAAACTGTAAATTTGAAGTTACATCACTGACGATGACAGGAATATTAAACTGTCGGTATGCTTTGATGATTTCTGCTAAGTTCCTTTCAAAATTATCAAACACTAATTGCGCGTCATTTGAATTAAGTTTCACCAATGCACCGTTCGAAACTTGTTTCATTAGATTTTCTTCAAGTGATTTTGTTTGAGAAGTAGAGCTCCCGAATGATTGTACGAGTCGAATAGTGGAAAGATTTCTGATATTGTATTTCCATTGTGTGATTATTGGAATCATTTTTTCTAACCACGATGCGCCAATGCCGTCCGGACCGTAAAACTCATTGTGTCCCGTATAGATCAACACCAAATCCGGTTGCAGGCGAAGGAATTCTTTTGTAAGATGAAGAATTACATTGGTGTTGATTGCCGAAGCACCAAGATTGATCACTTCAATTTCTTTTTCAGGATACAAATGGTGAAGTTGTCGTCGAACCATTCCGGGAATATTAGCGGTCATCTGGTAAGGTACGCCAAACATAGAAGACTCCCCAATGCAAAGGATTCGAAACGTATTTTTGGTCTTCTGTTTTCTTGCCAACGATGGCTTGAATTCCGGTACTAATTTTTCATTGGAAGGGAAATAATCCTTAAGAAAACTCCGATTGATTTGATACCATTCAATCTGGTCATAGGTAACTTCGGACAAAAATTGAGGCTGAAGTTCAGGAAAAATCTTTTCGACACTGATCTCGACACCAAAAATTAGCATTGCTGCAAAAAATAATGTCGTTAACGAAAATATAAATTTTTTAGGGATAGTCATAAATTCCAGTTTTTAAGGATTCTCTCACAAGATAATAGAATTTCTTTAAACATTGTTAGCAGTTTAAGTTATCGCTGACTTACAAACTAGATATTTTTTTAACCGACGCTTGATTCTAAACTTTTATTGACATAAGTTTCTGAAAGCCCTTCCATAGAATACGAAATAACCAAAGGTATAGTTTGGCAGTCACAATTTACGACATAGCTCGAGAAGCCAAGGTAGGGATTGGAACTGTATCGCGCGTTCTTAACAACAGTTCAAAAGTGACAATTGAGACTCGTGATCGCGTGGTTATGGTTGCAAAAAGACTAAATTACCAGCCCCATGCCTTTGCACAAGCATTAGCTCGAAAACGCTCAAATACATTAAGTGCGGTTATTCCATTTTTCACCAATTATTTTTTTATACAGGTACTTCAAGGTGTTCAAGAAACACTTGCCGCAGTTGGTTACGATTTGATCATTCACGGTGCGAATACACAGCACCAATTAGAAGAATATCTTGAACATTCGATGCGAAAGGGAAGAGTTGACGGAACATTGCTCTTCTCCCTTCAATTGCCAGATCGATACGTTGATCTTTTATTGGAAAAAAAGTACCCTCTTGTTTTAGTAGATACATTCCATCCTTTATTTGATTCGATTAGAGTAGATAATACCGAAGGTGCAAAAAAGGCGACTGAACATCTTTTATCTCTCGGTCATAGATCAATTGGTATGCTGAATGCAAATTTAAATAGTGTTCCGGCGCGTGAACGGTTGTTGAGTTTCAAAGAAACGATGAACTCCCATGGAGTTGAAGTGAGGGATGATTGTATCATCAATAGCTCATATACAAAGAACGATGGTTTTAGTCGTGAGGCTGGTTACGAAGGGATGTTGGAATTCTTAAGACGCGGAGTGAAACTTCCTTCGGCGTTTTTTGTTTCCAGTGACATACAGGCCGTTGGAATGATCGCTGCGNNTAATCTTCACGTTCCCGAAGATATTGCGATAGTGAGCTTTGATGATATCGAGATTGCAAAATATTTTAATCTTACAACCATGCAGCAGCCAATGTATAATATGGGAGAACTTGCTGTGAAAAAAATGCTGGAGCGGATCGAAAACCCTTCTGCACCGATCTCTTCAATTAATTTTACTCCCACGCTCGTTGTGCGGTCCAGCTGCGGTGCAAACAAAAATTATGTTCTCAATGATAATCGATAGAGTATTGTGTTCACAAGAATTAATCGGAGTGTCGTAATGAAAAAATATGTTATCATCTCTTTTTTGACGCTTCTTATTGCTTCAACCCTGATGGCAGGAACATCCGGTAAAATTTCCGGTACCATAACTGATGCAAAATCCGGCGAAGCGCTACCGGGAGTAAACGTCGTTGTTGTTGGTACTACCTACGGGGCTGTAAGTGATTTTGAAGGAAACTACAATATCATCAATCTGTCGCCCGGTGCTTATACGGTTAAAGTTTCAGCGATTGGATATTCCGCAGTGACGATCAGTAACATTAAAGTGAACATCGATCTTACGACTCGTCAAGATTTTAAATTGAGTGAGGAAACGATCCAGCTGGCAAACGAAGTGGTGATCATCGCGGAACGAGCATTGGTTCAAAAAGATCTTACAGCTACAACCGCGGTTGTGAGCGGCGATGATATTAAACAGCTTCCGGTCACAGAAATTGGACAGATTATTGGATTGCAAGCGGGCAGTGTTGATGGTAAAATACGCGGAGGTCGTTCTGGTGAGGTTGCATATTGGATCGATGGCGTACCTGTGACGGATGTTTATAATGGTGGAACAGTCGTTGATGTAAACCCGAGTATGGTTCAGGAATTACAAGTGTTATCCGGAGCGTTCAATGCTGAATATGGTCAGGCAATGTCGGGCATTGTCAATATTTCAACACGTGAAGGGACCGATAAATTTGCGGGAAGTGTAACGGCATATGGCGGAGATTTTTTAAGCAACAGAAGTAATATTTTCAAGGGGATACAAAAATTCGAACCAACGAACATTCGCAATATTGAGGCGAGTTTAAGCGGACCGATCATTCCCGGAGACGTATCATTCTTCTTGAATGCGCGAAGCATATACTTTGGCGGTTATCATAATGGGATCAGAAGATTCAATCCAAACACTGTTGCCATTCTTCAAAATGATGCGCTGTATATCCTTGGGACTAATCCGGTTCAAGATTCTATCGCTGTCTATAATGCTTTACCGGCAAATCAAAAATCAAATGCAGACACACTGAACAAATATTATAATCAATATTACAATGCTCTTAGAGCAAATAATACAAATGGTGTTGGAGATGGAAAAACAGTTGCGATGAATTGGAACAAAAAACTCTATCTCCAAGGAAAAATTGCTACAAAGATCACACAGATGATAAAATTAAATTTGACCGGCATTTACGATGATGTGGAGTCACAACCGTACAATCGTTATTTCCAGTATAACCCCGATGGACAAGGAAAAGATTATAACAAAGGATACACTGCTATCCTACAGTTGACACATACATTAAGTAATTCAACATACTATACTGTCGGTGCGTCGTTTTTCGAAAAATCCTTCCAGCATTATCTTTATGAAAATTCCAACGACCCACGATATGTTAATGGATCGCTTGGAACGGCATTCAATTCAATCAGTTTTGCAACGGGAGGGAATGACCTGAACAGATACTACCGTTCAACATCAACTGCATTATTAAAAACGGATATCAACAGCCAAGTTACAAATCAGCATTTTGTAAAAACAGGAGTTGAAATTCGACAACATCGCATCTTCAGCGAAAATATCAATTTAATTCCAATAGCTGCTCAAACAAATTATACACCTGTTTTAACTTCTCAATACATCGCAACACAGATCCTTGGCGATAGTGCGGCGGTTCATGATCGGTATGTTCACAAACCGACGGAATTGTCAACGTACATCCAGGATAAAATGGAGTTCAAAGATTTGATCATTAACATCGGTGTACGGTTTGATTATTTTGAACCTGATGCAAATGTTTTAGCAGATGATGAAGACCCATTTATTTATGATCCTGTCAAACCGGCAAATATCTTTTTTGACTATAATGGAAACGGCGAACAAGATCCGGGAGAACCGTTAAAGACGTATGCAGACAGAAAAGCGTATTGGTATAAAAAAGCAACTCCAAAATATCAGATCAGTCCGAGGTTTGGCGCATCATTTCCGATCACCGATCGCGGTGTGATCCACTTCTCGTACGGACATTTTCTTCAAATTCCAAATTTTGAACGGTTGTATCAGAATCCATTGTTTAAGATCGGCTCAGGAACAGGGAATGTGGACATCAATGGATCGCCAACGGGGAATGCAGATCTGAAACCAGAACAAACGATCAATGGTGAAATTGGATTACAGCAGCAACTTACCGATGACCTTAGTATGGAAGTTACAGCCTATATGCGTGATATTCGTAATTTGACCGGAACCCGTGCCGATCAGATTAGTGTCGGCGGCGGAGGTCCTCAGGCTGCACGGAAATACACAAAATATGTTAATAGCGACTTCGGATTTATTCGTGGATTTATTATTTCGTTGGATAAGAGGTTTGCAGAGGGATTGAGCATGTCACTTGACTACACATTCCAGATCGCTCGTGGAAGTGCATCAGATCCAAATGATTCTCGAAATAGTACTGCAGGCGGAACGTTGCCGGAAGTGCAATTGAATCCATTAGGATGGGATCAACGACACACAGTGAACTCTATCATCTCCTATACAGGCGATTCATACGGTGCAAGCGCAATTGCTCGATATGGAAGCGGATTGCCGTACACGCCAAGAGCATCAAGCGATGTTTCTGTATTCCTGACGAATACCGGCAACAAACCAACGTATTACAATGTGGATACTCGTTTTTACAAGAATTTTATGATCGATGAAATACGAATGATGGTGTTTCTCCGGATCAATAATATTTTTGATATTGCAAATGAGACAGGAGTGTATGACGATACGGGACGCGCAGGCTTGACATACGATGAGACTCGTGCACGACAATCCAATGCCCGTGAATATGTAAATACGATCAGTGATTACTACGTCGATCCAAATCAATATTCTGAACCGCGAAGAATTGAGTTTGGTGTTACGGTAGATTTTTAAGCTTTGAATCCCGAATCAAAGAGATTATAACTTAAAGGAATGTTGTATATGAAAAAGAAAATCTTGAGCCTGTTTATTTTGCTGAGTGCGTGTGGAACGTTGTTGGTTGGTCAGACAGTAAAATCCGGCAGACAATATTATTTGACTGCGGTTCACAATGGCAACCGTGTAATGACAATATTCGGAAATTACGGAGTTATCGGACAGCCATCAACGTCGTCGGTTCGCGGTTCATGGAAATTTCCGACCAATGGATATATTGGGGACGTGTCACTGTTTGTTGGAGCAGAAATTCAGATGCCGGGAAATGTAATTTTCCATTCCGTAGTATCGTGTCCGGTGCAGCGCCCGACAAAACAAACAGATACTGATCCCAGCGGGAATGATTATTGGACATTTATGCCGCAGGAAGGATTTGCAAGCAGTTCACNNAAAAAAATCAAAGCATAGCAATGAACATCGATCCCGAAAGCTGGCCCAAATTGTGGCCCGACAAATTAACGGATGTGAATGATCCGGGCTGGCCAGGAAAATGGAATGGATATTTTGGGAAGCGATCGAGTGCTGATCAAGAAAGTTACTTCGTGATGGATGATAACAATGATTTTCGATATAATTTTGCAGCAAACAATTCTCCGCTTGGCGTATCATTTAAACCCGATACCAATGATCTGACACGCAATGGATTAGGACTTGTTGTTCGCGTTCGTGGATTACAATGGGCTCAAACATTGGCTCAAGATAATATTTTTTGGTTATATGAAATTGAAAATACCAGCACAACTACATACAATCGCGCAATTTTTGGGATGTTAGTAGGAACATATGTCGGAGTCAGCGGTCCCGGATCAGATCGGTATGCTGAGTATGATGATGATTGGTCGTTCTATGATGTTAATGAAAATATTACGTACACGGGTGATTACCCCAGAGACAATTCACGAAACCCATTCTGGCAGGGACCTGTTGGTATGGTTGGATATGCGTTCTTGGAAAGTCCGGGAAATCCATTTGATGGGATCGATAATGATGATGATATAACGAAGATCGTACCGGCTTCCACACTTCAGAAATTCAAATCAACTGATTTTGATTCGGTTACTGTAAAGGTTAATGATAAACTGGTTGTCATCAATAATGACTTCTCAAGAGTGATCATTACAGTTCCTGCAACATCGTTCAAGATCAAAACTCGAGGGAGTGATTCTATTACGATCATACCCGGAACAACAAAACTGAATGAAGGAAATGTCATAAAAGTTTCAAACATCGATGTGATCAGTCCAAGTGCATACGATGGTGTTGATAATGATTTTGACGGGATCATCGATGAGAATTTTTATCTGCACTATCGACAAGTAAAGATCGATAACAGCACAACTCCTCCGAGAACATTGATCGATGTTCTTCGTCCAGTCCGTTATTTTGATTACAAGACGCTTGCATATAATCCATATTCAATGATCGATGAACGGCGTGATGATGGATTTGATAATGATAAAGATTGGGATCTGCTGTATGATGATACCGGAAAGGATGGTATTTTTGATCCTTTGAATTTAGATCAGGGTGAAAAAGACGGTATCCCAACCGAAGGGGAACGGAATTTCGATTCTCGTGATGTTGATGAGTCCGATCAAATTGGATTGACAAGTTTCGTATACTTTACCAACAGCGGGGATCAAATTGATCTTCGGGATGATGAAAATTTATGGAAACGAATGCAGCCCGGTACGTTTTCTGTTCCTACATCAATTGTTGACAATAAGCCGATTGCCGGTGAAGACGGAGACTTCGTCTATGGTTCTGGTTTCTTCCCACTGCTGCCGAAAAAAACAGAGTTTTTATCTCTTGCGCTTGTCTATGGCGGAGGAAATGGCGGATCGAGACAGGATGATATTGACGATCTGTTGAAACATAAAAAAACTGTGCAGGAAATTTATAATGCAAATTATCAATTCCCGATCGCACCAGATCCTGCCCCAACACTTACCGCAGTTGCCGGTGACGGAAATGTAAAATTGTATTGGGATCGGAAGTCTGAAGATGCCGTTGACCCGGTATTACGGTACAAAGATTTTCAAGGATATAAGATCTTCAAAGCAACAGACCGAACGTTCAACGATGCTTTGGTCGTCACCAATGCCGATGGTATTGCGAAAGGATTCAAACCGGTATTTCAGGTTGATGTTATCGATTCAGTTTTGGATTATTTTTATCCTCCAAAAGATATTTTTCAAGGACAAGAGGGATTCACCTATTATATGGGAAAGAATTCCGGTCTTGTTCATGAATTTACTGACAATGAAGTAATGAACGGTCGAACCTACTATTATGCCATTGTTGCTTATGATAACGGAGATTTCAATAAAGGCATTATGCCTTCTCAAAATAGTTGGAACATCACTACCGATGAAGGCTCCGGAAAAATTCAAGGTACTTCATCAAACGTTGCCGTTGTGATACCCGGACCAAAAACGCTTGGGTATACTGCTCCGTCAGGATCACAGACTACTGCACAAAGTTCGATTGGAACGGGAAAGATTTTCTATAATGTGGTTGATGAAAATAGAGTTAACGGCAGTTCTTACGCTGTGACGTTCAACGATACTCGAGACAGCGGGAAAATGATCCAGTCGACTACAACATACACCGTGCTTGATTCCACATTCTATACTGAAACGGTTGTTCCGGGAAAAGTAGATACACTATTTGTGTTCCTTCAGCGGAAGAATTTTTTACCGGGGTCCATCACTCTGCAAACACTGGATGGAACAATTATTCCTTCAACAAAATATGTCATCAACTTAGATCGAGGTGCGATCCGTGCAAAAAATCCAAAGGATCTTCAAGCGGACCCGGCAAATCTAAAAAAATATACAATCCGATACCGTTACTATCCGGTGTATAGGAGTGCGAATATCAATGCTTCGCCGTACGTAAAAGAAACAAAGGACACCGATATTTTTGATGGTGTACAATTGGCGTTCGTTAATGATTGGGATATAAAATTGAACGATACATTGTCCGGTTTCAATGATCAATCGAAAGCGTACCAATATACATTCTCAACAGTAACGATTGCACAGGATCCAAACAATTCCGCATTGGATATAATTCCAACACGATATCCTGCAGATTATGATATTGTTTTCAGCAACACAATTTCCGATACGTCGGATGATCTTTACAGTTCGCCAAGAATTCCCGTTAAATTTACGATCCGCAATCGTACCGATAACAGATCAACCCGCTTTATTTTTGATGATCAGGATTTTGACGGGAAAATCGGACCAAATGATAATTTGTTGTTATTTGATTATGACAGTAAGGATTCCCTGCGATACACTTGGTATATGACATTCAGTTCCAAAACGAACAAAGACACCATCTATACTTATACTGACGCCGATACAATGAAGATCAGAACTTCCAAACCTTTTCGTAGGGGAGATGTGTTTGGCTTTACACCCAACAAACCTTTTATTAAGCAATCACTGACCTCAAAGGAATTAGAAAAGATCCGAGTAGTGCCGAATCCGTACGTTGNNATCATTGACCTCAAAGGAATTGGAAAAAATTCGAGTGGTTCCAAACCCGTACGTTGTTGCGTCAATTCGGGAAGAGGGAAACTACGGCGCCAAGTTTGGCCGCGGTGAACGGAAGATCGAGTTCCAAAATATCCCTGCTGATGCAAAGATTTCTATTTTAACTGTTCGAGGAGAACTTATCCGGACCCTTCGNNGAAATGGAACGATTGTGTGGGATGTGAAAACCGAAGAAAATTTGGATGTTGCTTATGGAGTGTACTTCTATGCTGTTGAATCATCTGTTGGAACAAAGACAGGTAAAATTGCAATCATTAAATGATTGACAGGAGAAAGAAATTATGAATACGGTTTTTAAGTTCTCACTATTACTGACAGCGTTATCAGTTTCTCTTGTCATCGGGCAGTCGAAAGTTGGAACATCCGCCGCTCCTTTTTTAGGAATGCCGGTTGGTGCTCGTTCGATAGGGATGGGGAGTGCGACCGTTGCGCTCTCTTCGGATGCAACCGGTATCTTCTATAATCCGGGTTCAATTGCTCCACTCGGTTATTCACAAGCGGTTGTGTCGCATACCAATTGGCTTGTCGGAACAAAATTTGACTGGGCTGGCATTTTCATTAACCTAGATGGAACCAACGCCGTTGGTGTTAGTTTTACTCAATTAAATTACGGTGAGGATATTGTTACCACCGACCTAGAACAAGCAGGAACCGGAGAAAAATGGTCTGCATCGGACCTTGCAATTGCATTGACGTATGCCCGTAATTTAACCGATCGTTTTGCAATTGGCGGTTCAGCAAAATATATCCAACAAAAGATATGGAATTCTTCAGCAAGTGCTATGGCTGTTGATGTTGGTCTATTGTATAATACCGGATTTAATGGCTTGAAAATTGGCATGAGTATCGCTAACTTTGGTTCAGATATGAGAATGGATGGGAAAGATTTATTTAAAGCAATAGATCTCGATCCGGAAAATCTTGGGAATAATAGCAAGCTGATCACAAGATTGAAAACTGATGATTGGCCGTTACCGCTCTTTTTCCGCGCCGGTGTTTCGATGGATGCTGTAAAAGATGAAGACGTACGATTTACCGTCGCTGCGGATGCAATGCGCCCGAGTGATAACAGTGAAAGTGTAAATGTTGGAGGTGAATTTGCTTTTAGGGAAATGATCTTTTTACGTGCGGGAAAACGTCAGTTGTTTTTGGAGAATGTGATGGAGAATTATGCATTCGGCGGAGGTATCCGTTATGAGTTGAGCGGTGTTAATGCACTATCGATCGATTTTTCGTACCAACAATTCAAGATCTTTGGAGGTGTTCAAACATTCGATGTTGGTTTCACTTTTTAATNNGTTTTGCTGTAAAAATTAATCAACTAAAATCACCCATTTTAATATTTTTTTTTGCTACCACAAAGGAGGTGCAACGGCAGAAATTTTCGACGTTAGTTGTAAAAGTACTTGTACCATAATCCACCTTATTTAATTAACCATAGGAGTTATTCTATGAAAAACGTTATAAAAGTTGTTCTGCTAGTCTGTTTCTCGCTTGGCATTCTTGAGGCATCAAGCCCGGAACGTCAGGAGAAAATGAAAGAAGAACAAGCATTTCGCAAAGCGGCTCTGAAACAGTCGCAAGTGGCTGCGCCCTCTTCTGCTTGGACACCGATTTTTATTGGTCCCGGCGTAACAATTAAGCATTTTGATTATCGCCCGAGCGGTGTTATTTGGGTAGTAGGTTTTGATGCCACAAAAGATATCGCTTTCTATTCTGCTGATAATGGTGGAAGCTGGTCACGTACCGATCTGCCTGTAACAGCAAATGGTGGCTATACCAATATTTCATCGAATACCGATTCAACAGCTGTTCTTGCTGATTACGACGGTAATATTCTTCGATCTGCTGATAAAGGAAAAACCTGGACGAAAGTCTATACCTATTCAACTCCTGATTCAGCATATTTTGATGGAATCAAATTTATCGATGCAAACGTTGCAGTTGCAATGGGTGATGCCGATACGTATGGTTTACATGTTACACGATCAACCGATGGCGGTTTAACATGGAAACAAAATCGTAATCTTCCTGACTCTGCAGTAGGTGCAGCACAATATTACGCATCTTCAACATATGGACAAACATTGCAAAGCTTTGGAAACACAGTATGGATAGCATATTATTCTAGCAGTACTCCTTATCGTAAACAGGCTCCTGTTTTAAAATCAACCGATGCCGGTGTAACATGGACATTCCAATCTGGAAATGGAATTCGCGGCGGCACGAACAACTATTTTTTCCGTTCAATGGCATTTATGGATGCAAATATCGGATTTGCAGTTGGTCGTCAGGTTAATTCTGCAGCTCCGACATTATTATTTCCGTTGTTTAAAACCACAAATGGTGGTTTAACGTGGAGTGATACATTAGCTATTGCTGCAAGCGGACTTGCAAACAATAGGGTTTATGTATCGTATGTAATTCCCGGAACAAAAAATGTCTTCTTCATGGGACAAACCGGTGCAAACCACGGTTCATGGATGTCTTCAGACAGTGGAAAAACATTTAGCGCAATTGCTGCGCCGGCTACTGCTGGTGCGTTCCGTGCAATTGGTGCAAAAGATGCTTCCACAATTCTTGGCGGCAGCGGTTCTGGAGCATTTAAATATCAAGGCGCTGTAAAAGTAACATTCATTGCCAACACTTCTGGCATTCCTGATACATTGAAAGCAAACTCATATGTTCAAATTCGCGGTGGCGCAGCTCAGTTAACATGGGATAATACCTCACCAGCAAAGATGACTAATATGGGAACAGCTGCTAATCCGAGTGATTATTGGACATACACAGGATATTTCCCTGCAGGTCAATCATTCAATTACAAATTCTTCACCAATGCAAAATCTGCAATTACCGGCGCTGACAATGGCTGGGATGCAGGCAGTGACCGACCAATTACGGTTGGACAAAACGACACAACGTTAGTCGTTCAATATGCTAATGGATTTGATAACTCAGCTGGTCAATTTGCAGCTCCGTTCCCAAATACAAAATCTGATACAATTGTCGCATATCTTCGCGTTAATATGAAGAGCTTCGAAAATTTCGATCCTGCAAAACACAAAGTTGGTGTTCGCGGATCATTTGCTGCATCCGGCTGGGGCAACTCAGTTATTATGAAAGCTGAAAAAGCACATGCAAATGGCGGTCAGGGAAATTATTCAGATCCGGACAAATTCTACAATGTCCCGATTTTCTGGAAGAAGAGTTTTCTTGATACAGCAACCGACGCAGAATCGCGTGTAATGCGATTCAAATTTGTTATCCATAATATCAATGCTCCTACAACAGAGGATTGGTCATTAATGGTTGATAACCCAGATTATCAAATCGAATTCCGTATGCCAAACAAAGANNTAATGGTATCGAGGTTTACCGTATAATCCACCACAAGGAAAAGATACGATCACAGTTAAATTCCGTGTCGATCTTTCTACAGCAACACAACAAAAAGGTTTCAAGGCTGGTGATACGGTTATTGTAAAATCAGGTTTGGATCTTACAGCTAGTGGAGTTTATATTGATACACTGAAAAAAGTTGGTGTGACCGGTGCTATCTATGAATCAGCAAATCGTATTATTNNGCTGCTGGTGTTGCAGCTCTTAAAGCATTGAATTATCAATATTACTCTTTGTATAACCTAACCGAAATTCGTGAAATTTTCTATGATTACGATTATACGGGATCAGATAACAAAGCTGAACGACGAAAGTTTATTATTCCCACAAAGAATACTACGTATTCAATTGCTGATACATCAGTATTTGTTGACAACATGAGACGCCGTCCGACATTCCAAAGCAAAGCGAAACTTGCCCGCAATGTGAATGTTACATTTACGGTCGACCTCCGTTCTGCAAATGCTCATTTGAATATCGGCGATACAATTTTTGCTATCCAAAGCTCTTACAAAAACCTTGTTAAAACTGATAAAGACTCCATCTATACATTTGGTGTCTGGATCAATGGTCCTGCAGTCGGCGGTTGGGGAAATACCAACGGCGATTGGGGAAATGGTTTGAAAGAAAACTTAGCAAAGAAGATGTATGATGATGGTACAAACGGTGATAAAATTGCCGGCGATCGTATTTACTCACGCTCGTACAAATTCTACAAAGACTCAGCAAATAATACCGTAGGTCAAGTATTCAAATTTGGTATTGGCGGCGGTGATAACGAAGCTGGTAAAGGTGGTTTCGGAAACAACCACGTACGTAATATCGATGACGCTGACACAGTAGCAACAATTGCTGAAGACTTCGGCAGCATCAATCCAAAA
>DMPG01000166.1 GCA_003456055.1 Bacteroidota bacterium
ATTATTTTTAACTTCTATTAAACCAAATATCTATCACGCACTGCTTCAGGGGAAAGATGACAATACTCATTTTACCCGTAATGGTGCCGTGCAGATAGCTCAATTGGTTGTAGAATGTATTCGTGAAGTGAAGTTGCCGTTGGAGAAAGAGATCATTCACGATAAAAAAATTGATTTAGTCGGAACCGGAAAAGTTGTCGGTCTTGATCTGTTCTATAACAATGAATGGAGAAAACAAAAAGATACGATGATGGTTCGATATCACTACACATGGGATGATACGACCAACAGCGGATTTTCAGAGTTGGCAAAAATATTTGACCAGGCTGGAGTTGATACGGATACTCTTCAATCAGCGCCGACTGATTCGACACTTCAGCGATTTAGTACATATATCATCGTTGATCCGGATACGCCAAAAGAAACCGCGCAGCCGAATTATCTTCAACCAATTGAAATTGATGCCATTGAACGGTGGGTGAAGAATGGCGGAACTCTTGTTCTTTTGGGTAATGACAAAGGGAATAGTGAATTTGAACATTTTAATATGTTGGCGAATAGATTTGGGATCAATTTTAATGAAGATCTTCATATGGATGTTGTCAATAACCAATATGATTCAGGACGAGTCACGCAATTCTCAAATCACCCGATGTTCACAAATGTACACTATGCATTTATCAAACAATTGAGTTCGTTGGTATTGTCATCACCTGCAAAAGAAATATTGTCATCTCGTGGTGTTACGATAATGGCAGAGTCGGTAATCGGGAAAGGTCGAGTATTTGCTCTTGGTGATCCATGGTTATATAATGAATATATTGATAACCGAAGATTGCCGAAAGGGTATGAAAACTATTCTGCTGCAGAAAGTTTTGTGCAATGGATAAGCAGCATTTCAAAAAAAGTTCGTTGATCAAATCTTTGGAAAAGAAGAGAATATTTAAGAGATTATCATATAGTATTGAATTGAAAACTGTTATTTAGAATCGAATCGCCATGGTAAAAAAAGGATTTCAAATAAAACTGTCCGATATTGCAAAGAAACTAGATGTTTCCAGCGTTACTGTCTCAAAAGCACTTCGTGGTCATCCTGATATTTCTGCGGAAACAGTGAAGAAAGTAAAAGCTGCTGCCAAAGAGCTGGGCTATGTTCCGAATTTTATGGCTCNNGTCGCTCGAAACCTTTCTTCGAAAAATTCAAAAATGATCGGTGTCATCGTTCCGAAGATCGTTCACTTTTTCTTTTCAACGGTGATCGAATCCATTTATGATGCCGCTTTTGAAAATGGATATGAGATCATTCTCACGGTGTCGCAGGAGAATCCTGAACGGGAAATGCTCCATATTCAGACTCTTCTTTCGATGCGCGTTGATGGGTTGATCATTTCTGTCACCGAAAACACCATCGACTATACGATCTTCGACACCATACGAAAGATGGGACTTCCGATTACTTTTATTGATCGTATCATTCCGTTGAAAGAGTTCAATTCCGTTGTTACCGATGATTATACCGGAGCAGCACTGGCAACTGAGCAAGCGATTAAAGTTGGATATAAGCGTCTCGGTACAATCGGGGGATTTCAACACACTAATATTGGCAGGGATCGTTTAAAGGGATTTAAGGATACTTTGAAAAAATATAAACTACCTATCTATCCAGAGCGGATAATTCTTGGTGGATTCAGTGAACAGGATGGTTATAAAGGGTTTATGAAATTATATAGTTCCGGCAATTTGCCGGAATTTATTCTCGCAGTAAGTTTTCCGGTAGCACTCGGCGTTTATAGAGCCGCTCAAGAACTCGGATTAAAGATACCGAAAGATTTTGATATCATTTGTTTTGGTAATGGCGGTGTAAATCAATTTCTTACACCGAAGATGACGATTGTGGATCAACCGGCAAGCACGATGGGAAGAGCAGCGGTTGAGTTGACGTTAGAGAATATTCGGAATACAGAATTATTCCAACCGAAACATATCAAACTCCCCGCCAACTTGATCTTTGGCGATACATGCATCATGAAAAACGATAAAGTGCGGAAGGCATAGTTGCTTTAGCGTCACATTTATTTACGTGTGGATGCAACCTATATAGAATGAAAAAAAGCCTCATCGTATTTCTCTGTGTTGTGCTAACTACATTAGTGTTCGGTGAGCGAGCAGATATTATCGTTGCAAAGGATGGCACGGGAAATTTCAACTCAATTCAATCTGCATTAAATTCCATTCCAAAAAATAACACAAAGCACATCATCATTCTTATAAAGAATGGAGTATATAACGAGAAACTATTCGTTACCCAAAGCTTTATCTCAATTGTCGGTGAACATCAAGACAGTACACGCATTGTGTATGCTGAACTTCGTAAGAATTGGCTGAAAAATAATCCGAATGATTGGGGTTCGGCCACAGTCAATATCGATTCTAACGTAACAGATCTGACGATTGCAAATATTACCATTCATAATAATTATGGATCGTTGTATGGAGATCATGATCATCAGTTTGCAATATTAGGAAAAGGAACCCGGATCATTCTCCTCTATTGCAATGTGATTGGTGATGGCGGTGATACAATCAGTCTATGGAATTCTGAGTACGGTATGTACTATCACTCCAATT
>DMPG01000085.1:0-4129 GCA_003456055.1 Bacteroidota bacterium
GTTTTTATGGGAATGGGTGAACCGATGCTCAACTACGATAACGTGATGGATGCTGTTGATATCATCACCGATCAAAATGGCATTGGATTGAGTCCGAAACGGATCACACTCTCAACCGCTGGATACGCAAAACATATTCGCAAATTGGCGGATGAGGATAGGAAAATAAAATTAGCTCTTTCACTTCATTCCTTGCGCGATGATGTTCGTTCNNGATCTTATGCCGATTACAAAGAAATTTTCCGTTGAAGAACTTTTATCTGCTCTTGAATACTATAACAAGAAGACGAAAAAGAGTGTGATGCTGGAGTATATCGTTTTTGAAGGGGTAAATGATACGGATAAGGATATACAACTGCTTGTAAAAGCAGCGCGACGATTGGACTGCAGAGTGAATTTGATCCCGTTTCACTCCATAGAATTCACCAATCCACAGGGGTACTCGGCAGCGTTACACGGCGCTTCAAAAGAAGGATTGGAACAGTTTTGGAAGAAATTGCGAGCAAACGATGTCATCACATTCATTCGTCACAGCGCCGGAGTTGATATTGANNCGGCAGAAGGATGACTTCACTAATTTAGCCTGCGCCTTGCTCACCATGAACGTTTTTCTTGTTCAGCGTAACGTCAGTTAATAATTGTAAACAATTTGAGACACTAATAATCTTTTGTTATAACCACAACAATCTAATTAACTTGTTCAACTACTATAAAATTATTTCATGAATATTATCCTCTTCGGCGCACCCGGTGTCGGTAAAGGCACTCAAGCAAAAATTTTATCGCATGTCTACCACATTCCTCATATTTCTACCGGCGATGTATTACGGGAAGCAATAAAAGCGGAAACTCCTCTTGGTATTAAAGCAAAAGTATTGATGGACCGTGGAAATCTTGTTCCGGATGATGTGATGAACGGTATGGTAACTGATTTACTCGCTTCCGAACGCTGTAAAAACGGATTCATCCTTGATGGATTTCCAAGAACGGTTGGTCAAGCTATCGCACTTGATGCCATTTTTGTTTCGATGAAAATAAAAAAATTTAAGGTAATTAATGTTGATGTTGAAAAATCACTCATTATCGAACGGTTAACCGATCGGTTTTTATGCGCTCAATGCGGCAAAATATATAATTCTACCATCGATAAATTCAAGGCCGGCGATAAATGTTTTAAATGCGGCGGAATGATCTTCCAACGGGATGATGATAAACCTGAAACGGTAAAGAAACGGTTGGAAATTTATTATGAAACGACCGAACCGGTAAAAAAATATTATGAACAAACACACTCCGTCATTAATGTTAATGGTGTCGGTGAAATCGAGGAGATTACCCAACGGTTGCTAACAACATTGGGGCAATAATAGATGAAAAAACCATTGATCATTGCCCATCGCGGATTTTCTGATGAAGCTCCTGAGAACTCGATGGCGGCGTTTCACCGTGCAATTGAAGCACGATGCGATATGATCGAATTGGACGTACGCCTTTCGGCCGATAACGTGCCGATCGTTTTTCATGACCGGCGGCTGCAGCGAACTTCGAACGGAAGCGGTCTGATCAGTGAAAAACATTCACGACAATTGATCACGATCGATAATGGATCATGGTTCTCGCCAAAATTCAGTAAGGAACGCATTCCGGAATTGAAGGATATTTTTCCATTGCTGAAAAAGAATATCCGATTGAATATCGAGATCAAACCGGATATCGTCAGCACCAACGATATTTCTGCTGTTGAACTTGTTGTTGCCGAAGCTGAAAAAGCGAAAGTGCTTTCAAAAGTGATGTTTACTTCGTTCAATCATCAAATGATCAAAGAGATCAATGATATTGACGAATCGATCATTACCGGCGTTATCTACAATCCTATCACTCATTTCCGAAAATCCCCTTCTACGTTAATGAAAAATTCGAAAGCGACGATCTTTGTCTGCAGCAAATTCCAGATCAACAAAGATGTTGTTGTGGATACTCATGACGCCGGTTATATTTTATATGTCTATGGAATCAAGACCGGACGGGATGTTGAACGAATGCTTGACCTTCGTGTGGACGGAATCATTTGCAATAATCCAAAATTCGTCCGCGAAACGATTGATTTACTTACGCCATAATTCATCCATTGTACCATTGATCCCAATTCATGGATGCAATGATTTTTGGAATCGCTGATTCATTCGACAATGAAACTGCTCATAATTACTCTCACTGTAGCTTCATCATTGCTGTTTGCACAAGATGCGATCACGTATCAATGGCCATTTCCGCCATTCAACACCACTCAACCTATCACGGGTGCTTTCTGTGAATTTCGGAATACACTTACCGCGAATCATTTCCATAACGGTACTGATGTTCCGCAAGCAGATGGTTCACCGGTTTATCCGGTCCTTTCAGGAACCATTTATTCTATTGGAACTTCTGCAACCGATGGTACAAGTGCCTATGTACGGGTTAAAACAAATATTGGCGGACAGTGGAAACATATTTCATACGTTCATATTGAACCAAATCCAATTTTGCAGCCAGGAATGTCTGTCACCGTCGGGACAACGGTATTAGGCAATATCTTGAGCGGTCTCGGACATACTCACTTAACGGAACGCGAACTTGTTGCAAGTGAAAATTCTAACGGCGTTGAGATAGGCGCATTGCGAGAACCGGGCGGAATGACACCATATGTCGATACATATTCTCCAAAAGTTCTTTGGGTAAAATTCTTTCAAGATAATTCCAATAATGAATTTACAACAAAGAAAATTTTCGGGAACGTTGATTTTGTTTCACAAATAGTTGAACGAAATGGAACCGGGGTGCCTAATTCAAGTTCTACAACGAATAACGGAGTATATCAATGCGGATATAAAATTTACTCTGCTGACAAATCAGCCATTTTGTATACTCCGCCGACCAACGGCACACGATTCAAGTTCGATTACAAACCGCTTGATGCGTATGCAAACATCGTCTATACATTGCAATCCGATGTTTCAAACCATATTTATATTCTCACAAACGGAACCGGAAATCATGGCGTGTCAGCCTCCACCGCTAATAGAACAGTGAACAATAATTATTTTACCTCAAGCTCACTTGCACCGGGAAACTATCAATTAATGGTCTACGCAATTGATACTCACGGAAATGCTGATACTGTTTTTGTTCCGTTCGAAATTTCAACTCAGGATGTTGTTGCACCGTCAATTCCAACGCTAAAATCGGTACTGAATGATTCAACAAATCAGATCACTATTTCCTGGTACGCAAATACCGAAGCTGACCTCAAAGGATACCGTCTCTATTCTTCAGTTACCGGAACATCGTGGAACCTGTATGCAAACGAAAATACATTACCACGAAATAGGACGAATCTTTCGGTAAAAAATATTGCCTCGCAATCACCGGTATTTTTCAAACTGACGGCTGTCGATTCTGCAGCGATCACCAATGAGAGCGGATTCAGCGATGTCTATGGTCTTCGTCCAAATTCACCGGGGCAGAAAATCCTACTCATCGATGCATTTGATAGAATTTCCGGAAGTTACAAACAATTATCGCATCCATTTGCAATGACGATCGGTCAATCAATCAACGCGCGATATGAAACTGCCTACAACAAAGCTGTAACCGATGGAAGTGTTCTTCTTTCAAATTACGCTGCGGTGATCTGGTCGTTCGGTGATGAAAGTTCTACGGATGAAACATTCGGCGCGACCGAACAGGCAAAAGCAATTGCCTATTTGAATTCCGGCGGAAGAATATTTGCAAGCGGTTCAGAAATTGCATACGATCTTGATAGAACCTCCGGTCCTTCTCAGACTGACAGGGATTTTTTACATAACTATTTCAAAACTACGTATGCCGGAGATGATGCGAATAATAATTCTATCTCACTCACACCGAGCAGAATTTCTTTCTTATATGGCGATACACTCCAAGGGTCTCCTTACAGTGAAGATTACCCGGATTATCTTCAGCCGGTTGCGGGTTTATCAACCACTGCAGCAACGTACGGAAACTCGCTGGTCGCAGCAGTAGCAAGCAGCAATACCTATCTCATTGGAATTCCTTTCGAGACAATACATACAAAAGTCAACCGTGATGCGGTGATGACGAACATTCT
>DMPG01000085.1:4141-6825 GCA_003456055.1 Bacteroidota bacterium
CATATTCCCTTGAGCAAAATTTCCCAAATCCGTTCAATCCAATAACAATTATTCGTTTTACTCTTGGTAACAACGAATCAGCCTCTTTAACAATTTTTGATGTTCTTGGAAAGAAGATCACGACAATACTGAATGAAGAATTATCAGCCGGATCACATAATGTTATTTGGAACGCTTCGGGATCCCCTTCCGGTGTTTATTTCTATCGGTTGCAAACGAAGAATTTTTCTGAAACAAAAAAATTAATCCTAACAAAATAGGATTCTATTATGATAAAAATATTTTGCTCTTTGTTTTTTTTAGTAACTTTTTCTTACGGTCAATTTTCTCTCACTATCGATAGAATCGGCGGAGCAAAAAAGGCCGGTGAGGTCAATTCAATTCGGGTTGTTCTTCTTCATAACGGAACGGCAGTCAATACGATCGAACGAAAACTACCGTTCGATGTTCCGTTCCCAGCTTCTTACATCAATGGAACAACCGGGATATTTGTACTTTCTTATCCGTTCGACGGATTCGTTGAGGTCTACAGTTCAACAGGAAATAAAATCTGGGAACAGAATTTCTTTAAGGAAATGGGTCCGAATTACGAACGAACGATTACTGTTGCGCTCGGTAAGAATTCAATTTCATTTCTGACATCGGATGTTCATTTACCGAATGCGCTTGTGCACAAATATACAATTGATGGTGCAAAACAATGGGAAACGGTATTGCCGTTCTCTATGGGATATGAGATCGCTCTTTCTCCTGATGAGCAGACCATCATCGCCGGGAGTTATTTTGTACTGGAAGATGAAGTCCGGCAATCTTCGTCAATGATCGATGCACAAGGAATCATCATGGGAAATATTGATCTGTTATTTCGAAAAGCAGTTTTTTCTGACGATGATTCATTTGTCGCACTCACAACAGGAAATGAAATTGTTCTTGTATCAAATGAATCCAAAAAAGAGATTCGAAGGATACGCAAACAAACTTCCGGTATCATTACTGATGCAATTTGGAATGATAACGAACTAATTGTCCAGGAAAGCAATGTCATTACGCCAAATGACGGAAGTTTTTACTATTCGAATCCGGTATTCATTTCATATTCAAAGGAATTGAAAGAGCTTTCAAGAAAGACGATGGATGATGTTACATTCAAGTCTTCTTCATTGAGGAAAGTCGGAACTGTTATTGAATTGAACTATGAAGGAAAATCTTCGAGGATATTCGATAAATAATTTTAACTCTTCTTTTCAATCACTACAAACGCGATCACACTGGTATCCGAATGGGACATTGATAGAAAAACAGAATACCCGCTGAGAGTTTTGGCCGTCTTTCCATACAGAATAAAATCGGGTTTGCCGACCGGATCGTTCTTCACTTCAATATTTTTCCATTCGAACTCTCCTGACCATCCGGTGTGGACTGCTTTGCTGAACGCTTCTTTTGCAGCAAAGCGAGCAGCAAAATGCTGCGTGGGAAATTGTTTGGACTTACAGTATTGGATCTCGTTTTCGGTAAAAAGTTTTGACAGGAATATGTCGCCATATTGAGCAATGGAATGTTCAATGCGGGATAGATCAATGATGTCGATGCCGATGCCTGAGATCATACTTAAATCCTAATTTTATTTTCATTCATTACAATATCGATCAACTCTGAAATGTCGTTCACTTCGTAATCAGCATTCGTTTCGACGGTACCAAATGTATCACCGTACCGGGCAAAGACCGTTTTCATCCCAACTTTTGCCGCGCCAACCATATCTCGTTCTGCCCAATCACCGATCATCAACGCTTCATGCGGTTTTACATTTAAGAGTGAAAGTATCTTAACGAATGGTGCAGGATCAGGCTTCCGAATTCCGGTATCTTCAAACGTTACTACGTGATCAAAATTATGATGAAAGTTGAGATATGATAATCGCAGCCACGCTTCCTTTGCCGGCGCATCGGAAACGACACCGAGTTTTAATCCCATCTTCACAAGTTCCATCAATGTTTTATAGACGTGCGGATATGGAACCAATGCTGCTTCGCGCGCTCTTCGATATGCGATCACACCGGCGGAGAGAATTTTATAATCCACTTTTTGAAATTCGTCGTACAATAGTTGATCGAACACATTCTGAAATTCAATACCTTTATCTTTATAGATCTTATCGATCCGCAGCTGAACTTCTTCTCTGGTCAATTTCAGTCCGGCATCAATCATAGCATGGATTGCTGCACCGATCGCCTGGCGTTTCATCGCCATAAAATCGACAAGAGTATTATCAAGATCGAACACGATTGCTTTGATCATTTATGCTTGCTCTTATGATTGAGTAACATTTCAACGGCAAGTGAATATCCGTTCGGACCGAATCCGGACAACTGAGCAACGCAGACGGGCGATGTAACAGAATGACGGCGAAATTCTTCACGTAAATGGATATTTGAAATATGCACTTCAACTGTCGGAATCGTCAACATCGAGATCGCATCGCGAATTGCGTAGGAATAATGTGTAAATGCGCCGCCGTTAATCACAATTGCATGAAAATTTTTTCCAATGGTCGATTGCAAAGCGTCTACGATCGCTCCTTCGTGATTGGATTGAAAAAATGTGAAGACTGCTTCGGGATATTTCGCTGCCAATTCATTCTGGATATCGGCTAGCGTTTGTGAACCGTAGATCTCCGGTTCGCG
>DMPG01000114.1 GCA_003456055.1 Bacteroidota bacterium
TATTGAGGGTGTTTTTGACAGCCATCAACTTTTACTGTGTATAAGAAGATAAAGATAGAGAAGTCAATTTGCAATAAAAAATTTTAAGATTTTCTAAGGTATTGCCATTTACAATTTTCAACTTTGGGATAGGATAATCCCCGTACCGGTTATTACAGTCCAATAATTTTTCGTTTTAACTCATCAACGCTATTTGTCGGCAGTTCACAGGAATAATTCCTGCAAAAAAATGCTGTCGATTTTCCATCGATTTTTTTCCTTTCTTTTGTAAAAGGAAGTTTGGTTTCAAAAAATATTCTTTGAGAATCATTCAATAAAATTGTATTCAAATTTGGCTTGAATTCTTTGGAGATTGAATCAAGAAAAATCTCGGACATGTCCGGCTGATCAATTACAATCACCAAATGCTCTGTTGGAGAGAGGAAATATCCCACCGCAGCCATTAACTGCGGCATCACTTGCGGAGATTGATCCAACATCGTGCAGAAGTGCTTCATTGCTTTTTGTGCATAATCATTCAACGATTGCTCATTCGTTAATCCATACATTCTGAGCAGGTTCATTACAGCAATAGAATTTCCAGTAGGTTCCGCACCATCATACGCCTCCTTCATCCTTACCAATATCGATGTATCTTTCCCCGATGTATCGTAAAATCCTCCTTCTGCCGAATCCCAAAATAGAGTGATTGCCCTTCCTGTCAATTCTTCTGCCCAGGTCAGCCACCGCAGATCGAATGTTGCTTGATAAAGATCCAGCAGACCCGATACTAAGAATGTGTAATCTTCAAGATGCGCTTCAAATTTCACTTCTCTCTCACGATATCTGCGAGAAAGAATTTTTTGTTCGGAGTCGTATAGTGTCGTGAAAATAAATTCAGCTGCCCGAACTGCAGCATTTAGATATGAAGAGTCCCTGAGTGTTCGCGATGCTCTTGCCAATGCACCAATCATCAGTCCATTCCACGATGTGAGAACTTTATCATCACATAACGGACGGGATCGCATGTTCCTGTGCTCGAACAATTTTCTCTTTGCTGAAGAAAGTAAGGAACCAACTTCGCCCGCTATCAATGAAAAATGTTCGGCTGTTTGTTCAATCGTATATGGATTGAAGAGAATATTTTTGCCGACAAATTCCTGATGAGGATCAGAAAGCGCATTTCCATTTTCTTCAACAGCGTAATGATAACAGAAGATCTTTGCCTCATCAACAGTCAATACACTTTCGATTTCAGATTTTTTCCAGACATAGAATGCCCCTTCAATCTTATGTCCTTGATTCTCAAGATCAATACTATCCGCATCTTCGGCAGAAAAAAAACCACCTTCTGTTGATGTCATATCCCGGAGAATATAATTGCATGTTTCACGCGCGACCGTCGCAAAGAATTCGTCTTTCGTTATCTGATAAGCGTCGAGATATGAATTTACTAATTGTGCTTGATCGTACAGCATCTTTTCGAAATGCGGAACACGCCATTGTGCATCAACCGAGTAACGGTGAAATCCTCCGCCAAGATGATCATACATTCCGCCGCTTGCCATCGCCATCAATGTCGTGAGAGACATCTTCAGCGCTTCTTGGTCTTTCGTTCGATAATAATACCGGAACAAAAAATTGAAAATCACCGGACGCGGGAATTTTGTTCCGCTTCCAAATCCTGCAAATTTAGGATCGTATCCCGCTGCAATCTGATGATATGTCCGTTTCAGAATTGCATCATCAAGTTCCGTATTTTTGCTGTCAACAAAATGACGGTGCTGTAACGATTTTATTAATTCATCGCCTGAGTTAATAATATTCTCACGATCGTTTTGCCACACTTCATTTATTTTTTCAAGCAGCGAAGGAAATCCGGGACGATTATATCCATCTTTAGGAGGGAAATAAGTGCCACCATAAAATGGTTTCAAATCAGGAGTGAGAAATACAGATAGTGGCCAGCCACCCTGTCCGGTCATGGTCTGCACGGCAGTCATATAAACTTTATCAACATCCGGCCGTTCTTCCCTGTCAACTTTGATGTTTACAAAATATTTGTTCATCAATGCAGCTATTGATTCATTCTCAAAAGATTCTCGTTCCATCACATGACACCAATGACATGTTGAATAACCGATGGAAAGAAAGATCAATTTATTCTCTCGCTTAGCTTTTTCAAACGCATCATTCCCCCACGGAAACCAATCGACAGGATTGTTTGCATGTTGTAATAGGTACGGAGATTTTTCGTTATTAAGTTTATTAGACATTGAAAGTTAAAAATGTTAGAAAGTCTAGAAAGTTAATCTTTTTTTGATTTTTTTAGATACTTAATGAAGTTTGCAATTTGTGAAGAAACAGTTATAGCAAGTTCTGAAAGTTCAGCGAATTGCTGTACTTGTAAATATTTAAGGTCATTTGCGATAATTAAAAGATTTCTGACTTCACCGCAAGAGCCCTTTGAATAAAGAAGAAATCGTACAAACTCTTTATTGCTATTCCGTTCAAATCCTTCTGCGATGTTAGACATCACTGAAATAGACGCTCTCTGTATTTGATCTCGAAAACCAAAATCTTTTGATGCTTTTCCCTCTGAGCATAGTGCATAAATAGACGTTGTTAGAATTCTCGCTTTCTTCCAAGCATCAACTTCTTCAAACCGCGTAATCGTCATACATCCTCCTGATTAGAATTAGTTAAATCATTTGATTTTAAACCCTTTTAACGTCCAAACTTTTTAACATTCAAATAAATAGAATTTATAACCTGTCATTATTTTGTTTTGTTACTTTGATATCCTGCAATTGCGGAGCTTTCACTTTTATTTCGAAGCGATAGCCGGAGTATGGTCCGATAGGACTCCATTGAAAATTCATCAGCCAGCAATGGAGATCGCGCGAGATGTTCATTTGCGGAGCAGCGAATTGTTTTGTGACGATATCGTAGCTTGAAGACGCAGTAAACTTCCAGTTTTCGGTTAGATTAAAATCCAAACTGCCGCTAACATTTGCAGCGCGGAATTTCTGATGCGGATTTTCCTGACTTTGTGAGAAATTAAAACTAAGTGACAAACTCCACGGAATACTAAAATCCGGTTCCGGTGAATCATAGATTCCTTTATATCCGCTGAAGTTTTGGTTGCGTTGATTATCGGCAACACGAGCGCTGTCATTCACATCCTGCTGTGTCTGCGGTTGTTTTTTTTCTCCCTTAAGAGACGTTGAAAGACTTACTGAGAAATAGGTCAATTCCGCGATCCCTTTTCCTCGTTCAATTAAGTACCGATTGACTCGTGTTTTTGCAGTTTGATCGAACTCATAAAGATTAAAATTCGCAGAGCCGCCGATTCCAAAATTTGAACCAATATCAGTCCTAAAATTAGTGGCAATTTGTGAGAACTTTAAAGAGTCAGCAACAAAATTATAACTGGTAGAAGCACCAAGATTCAATAATTGATATTTCTGTTCTTTCTCAGTTGTATCTTTTGTGGATGTTTTCGTTTCAAAAATATTTCCGACGGACATTCCGATCGATTGTGATTCATACGCAGAAGCAGAACCATAAATTCCTTTTGCAAACCGGTCAAACTTTTGTTCCTTCCCTAATTTATCAACATATCTTCCATAGTATCCATATTGCTTTTCAGAAAAATCAGGTATGTATGTATAACTGATGCTCGGCGATATTGTATGACGGAATCCTGACAAGCCAGGAATTGGAGAATTTAAAATTCCATACAATTTTGTTGAGATGCTGACTCCGGTTGTAAATGTTCGCACTGCTCCAAATCCATATTTATCTTCAAGGATCGGATTCCCAGAAGTATCGAGTCCTTTGAAGACAAGACTTTCGTCATACCATTTTTCGTTATAACTGAATTGAGGCGAAATAGTAAAATATCCGGCTTTCGGAGAAATATTGAACGAGAGATCATGGTTGATCCCCTGACGTTGATCGAAGACGAACGGAAGCGAATCAGCACTTCGTGTTTTGTTATCAATTCTCTGAGCCCTCGCTCCATAATTCATTCCGATCATCTCATACCAGGAATAACTCGATTCAGAAGAATTTTTCTGTTTACCGAATCGGAACGGATAACTCTGTGAATGGTTGAATGATAATGCCGGCAGTGTATTGGTGATCGAACCGGTGATAAGATTCTGCGTCCGATTGATATTCACACTCATACTGTTGCTCGTTCCTTCCCAACTTTTACTGACAGTCGCATTCGAAATTATTTCCTGATTGAGATAATCATTCCGCGTGAGTGCTCTCTTAAAACTTTCTGAGCTAGCGAACGAAAAATTCACACTCATTTGTGTTGTTGGGTTGAACGTTTGATTGTGCACAAGATTTGCATAATAATCAGCACGATCCAAAAATTCAGGATCAAGCGGTTCATTCTCGATTGTCCGTTGATAATATCCGGAAAGTGATCCGGAAAAATCATATCGTTTGATGTACCGGAAGTTTGGGCTTGCTCGATACGTTCCACCGGTAAGCCAATCTCCAACAATTGACATGTCCATATAATCATTCATTGCAAAATAATATCCAAAATGTTCGAGACCGGTTCCCCGCGAACCTTTATCAACGAACGCCGGAGCAATAATTCCGGAACGTCTTCCGCCTTGACTTGGGAAGACGCCGAATGGAAGCGCAAAGATCGGTACGTCTGCGATGTAAAGGTAGATAGGTCGAGCAACAATTTTATCGCGAACCGTCACCCGCATTTCCGGACTAAAAAAATAAAAATGAGGATGGCCATATTCGCATGTTGAGTAATATCCATTGGATATGAAAAGCATGTTCTTATCAACTTTTTTTATCTGCTGTCCCTGATGAGNNCCCTGATAATATCCTTGATCTTCTTCCGTGTTCGCTAATGTTACTCTTCCTTTTTGAGATTTGAAATTATAGGATATTTTCCACCCTTCGTATGTATCCGCCCCCTCAACCATCACCGGAGTTCCCGAATACCGCGTTTTTAATGAATCACTCACTTTCGCTTTGTTCGAATCAAGCAGACCATACGATTCAAGTTCATTCGTATTCCAATTGACATCGATGCGTTCGGATTTTAGACTGAGATCTTTAAATTTCACATCACCGTCGCCAAACATCTTCATTTGCTTGTTGCCAAACGTAAAGATGATCGAATCTGTGGCGGTGTAAATAACAACCGCATCAATGCCGTCGGAATTTTGGAGGGAATCAGTTTCTATCAGTGTGGAGTCAGACGTAATTGTCAGTGAATCTGATTTAATGGAAAGAGTATCTTTTGTCTGAGAAAAAGGAATTTCAATTATCAAGATTGTCAAAATCATCAAGATTGCAAAATTGTATAAGCTCCTTGCATATTTTGCATTATAGGAAATTTGTTTCATCTAACCATTTTTGAAAATTTTGAAATCTTGAAATTGCATATAAAGAACTTAATCTGCATCGTTCACGCGCTGTGCACGAAAATTTTTATACCGGATTTAACGGCTTTTGTATTGTTATCGACAAGCGAAGTTTTTAACTGCTGTACTGACAGTGTCTATTCCGATTATCAAATGATGTGACATAATCATTTATAGTAATGCTGAAGTCTGCGGTTTAGTATTGAGCAAGAACATATAGTTCGTTTGGATATAACTTAAAATCTTTTCAGCAATAACCTGATGACCCGCTTTGTTCGGATGAATTCCGTCATCACAGATCAACGTTGTGTAATCTTCCTTTAGTAAAAAGGCAGTGCGAATGTCAATTAATCGCGTGGTCGTCTCTTCTGCAACTCGAAGGATGGCTGCGTTGTATCGTTCATGCCATGAATAGATATGCGACACATTACCGATATATTTGAGGATATTATTCTTTGCTTGTTCACTATTTCGTCCGACCCAGTTCAGAAATTTTTCCGCATCGAGTGGCGGAAGTGTAACAAGAACAGGAACAATGTCCATTGCGCTCAATTTTTT
>DMPG01000256.1 GCA_003456055.1 Bacteroidota bacterium
CTCTATGATGATCTAAAGGATAATGCTTCCAAACTCTCTCCGGAGTTTCGTGCCGAGAATCCACATCTCTCGAAGTTATTAACAACCGAACAGCAATCAGTGCAGTTGGATTTGCTTTTGAAAGAACGGGAAGCACTCATTCATGAATTGAACAGGCTTGTACCAAAAGAAAGGAAAATGCCATGAAACGGAAAATACTCATCGATCTGTTACTTTTAGTTTTGATGTTCAGTGGATGTAACGACTATACAATTAAAACAAAAATAAACCCTGACGGTTCGTTTGAGAAGACTGTTATTTGTGAGGGGGATTCCCTTGGACTTTACCAACTTCCACTCCCTTTTGTTTTTTCAGACGGATGGAAAATCGAAACAGAACAAAAAGCTGAGAAAAAAAAGAGTTTTATTACGACCGCAACAAAAAAATATACCAATGCTGAAGAATTGGAAACAGAATACACCAAAGGGCAAGATTCTATAAAATTGAAAATATCCAGCCGTATCGAAAAACGATTCCGTTGGTTCTTCACCTATTACAATTATGAAGAAACTATTCCGGCATTTGGATTATTCAAACAAACACTCCCAATTGACAGTTTTTTCACACCACAAGAACTTGGACGTCTTAAGGATACAAAGGACAGCCTTCTGCAGAAGAGATTCGATGAATATTATGAGCAAAACATTGTCGGGGAATTCATAGAAAATCTTATTATGAGATCACAGGAATTGAACGATCCCACGCTTACTCGTTCGCGATGGGAAGAACATCGAAAAACTCTTACTCGTTTAATTTTCGAAAGTAAGAGTGACAAACCAGAGGATATCGCAGTAATCATTGAAAAAGTATTACAGACTTCATCAGTCCGGAAATTGCATGGTGCAATCGATACATCATTAACCAACATTATGACAAAGGTGAAGAGTGAGAAGGAGTTGGAAGTTTCATATAAAAATGAAGTAGTTATGCCGGGGATACTCATTACATCCAATTCCAAAAAAGTTGAAGGGAACAAACTGATGTGGGATTGCAAGTCAGATCAGTACTTCGATGTTGTTATGACGGCAGAATCGCGAATGGTTAATGTGTGGGCGATGATACTTACCGCTATTGTATGCGTAGCGTTGCTTATCGGATTATTGATTCCGGTGATACATCTAAAAAAATAAGATTGTTTAACTGAACTGTCTAATATTTTATAATAGTGTAGAATATAAGACCGCAACAATCCAAACAACGCATCCAGTTGATCGGTTTTCGCAACGTCCTGTTGCCTATGATTGGGATCTCGGGCATGGATTGTACTAATAACAGTTATTTATTCAGTATTGTGTCTCGTACAATTTCACCATCAACAAGATGAATATTTCGTTTTGTTTTTCCTGCAAATGATTCATCGTGCGTTACAACAACAATAGTTTGATTGCTTTCGGTGTTAAGACGCAGAAACATTTGATATACAAGTTCGGAATTTTTACTGTCCAAGTTGCCCGTCGGTTCATCTGCCAAGATCATGATTGGTTCATTCGCCAACGCCCTTGCAATTGCAACACGCTGCTGCTGTCCGCCGGAAAGTTGATTCGGTTTATTCTCCAGCCGATTTGACAAATCCACGAGATGCAATAATTCTTTAGCACGCTCTCTCGCTGCTGATATCGAATACCTTCCGCGGGCAAGCATGGGCATCATCACATTTTCAAGCGATGAGAACTCCGGCAGAAGGAAATGAAACTGATACACAAAACCGAGTTTGTTGTTTCGTATCTCGGCAAGTTCTTCTTCATTCTTTAGAGTTACTTCATCTCCCTCTAGATAAATTGACCCGGACGTTGGTTGATCTAACATACCCATAAGATAGAGTAACGTAGTTTTTCCTGATCCGCTAGGACCGGTTATGGCGGTAAATTCACCCTGAATAATTTCCAGCGAAATATTTGGTAAGATCACATTGGAAATAGTCTCTCCGTCACTTAGTATGGAGAGTTTTTTCCGAACATTGACTAATTTCAGCAAAGGTACATTCATTATCGTTCACCGCGTAATATTTCAACTGGATTGACTTTGGCTGCATTGCGTGCAGGTCCCACTGATGCCAATAAACTGATGAGTATAGCAAAACCTGAAGCGGAAATAAAATACCAAATACTTCTTCCCATTTCGAGATGATCGGATCGCACGACGCCGCTTTTCGAACCTTCCGTCGGAATTGATGAAAGGATTTCTATCATTCCCAATCCAAGAATGGAACCGACAAACGCTCCCAACACTGCTACAAATAGACCTTGTACTAAATAGATCATCGTTATTTCATCCTTGCGATAACCCATGGATTTCATAATCGCAATATCGCGAGTTTTTTCAAGTACATTGGTGATCAGTACATTGGCAACACTAAACCCAGAAACAAGTATGACAAAGAATGTGAGAAAATAGACAATACTTGTAATCATTTTGAAAAGAGACAAAAATCCTTGTGCACTTTCCTCCCAAGTAATCGATTTGTAATTCGTTTTTCCTTCAATTGCACGTGCTATTGAAGTATTAGCTTTTAGATCATTCACCCGGACAAACAATTTAGAAACTTGTCCGGATTTAAATCCTCCAAGTATCTGTGCCATTCGTAAATTCACATAACACATATTATCTGCTTCATTCAATCCGGTATTGAATATCCCTGTCACCCGAACACTGATCAATTCACCGGTTGCTGTAGAAAGTTGAATGCGGTCACCAGTGTGAACCAAAAAATCTTTCGCCGCCGAAGCTCCGATCATAAATCCGTCAGGAGAGCGTTCAAGATCTTCAAATACTCCTTCAGTCATATTTTCGGAGAACCGTTCAATATTATTTTCAATCGACGGAAGAATGCCGGTTATTTTTAAGGGGGTGGTCATCGTACCGAATGTTCCCACTTCATCAATCAATACAACGGGAGAGACAAAACTTATTCTGGTATCTGACATGATATTAGAGATCACACCGCTGTAATTTGTTATAACATCATTATCATCCCGTTCAACATGTTTGCTCAGATTAAGAAAGACCCCTTTGGTTGAATCCATGATGATATCCGGAGTCAGCGGTCGTATCCGATCACTGCTCACGACAATATGCGGAGTACTGTCGACAATTTTTTGGGTAAAACTCTGAAGCAAACCGTCCATGAGCGAAATTGCAGTGATCAAAACCATAACGCCGACACTGATCCCCGAAAT
>DMPG01000066.1:0-777 GCA_003456055.1 Bacteroidota bacterium
ATTATCCTAATCCGTTCAATCCGATTACAACATTCCAGTATCAATTGCCGCGAAATTCTTATGTAACATTGCAGATCTACAATGTGATCGGGCAAGTTGTTGAAACATTGGTTGATCAAAGAAAAGTTGCTGGAACGCACCAAGTCCAATGGTCTACAAATATTTCGGGAGGTGTATATTTCTACCGACTTCAGGCGGATGATGTTGTGCAGACAAGAAAATTGTTGCTATTAAAATAGTGCAATACATATTCTTGATTTCTTTATTACTCTTCNNATGCAAAAACAAAACATGCAACGGTATGCGGTCATCAAAAATCTGAACGAGGCAATTCGATTCATGAACCGTTTCAGCGGATTATAATCGTTCTTCATCTAATGATATCATTGCAGCCCAAACGGGGCTTGCAGAAAATTCATGATAATTATTTGGAGAACATATGAAAGTCTTAGTATTAGGTTCCGGTCTCGTCGGCAGACCAATGGCGGTCGATCTTGCAAAGGATAAAACATTTCAGGTTACCGTTGCCGATCTTAGTAAAAAAAATCTTGATAGAATTCCTTCCGAATATCCGATTAAAAAGATCGAAGCAAATCTTTCAAACAAAGAACAATTACAAACCCTCTTCTCTGATTGCGACATTGTCCTGAACGCTGTCCCCGGTTTTATGGGATTTTCTACGATGAAAGAGATCATCACTGCCGGAAAGAATGTTGTTGATATCGCCTTCTTCCCCGAAAATTGTTTTCAGCTTGATGAACTTGCAAAGAAACATAA
>DMPG01000066.1:791-1852 GCA_003456055.1 Bacteroidota bacterium
GATCATCTTCTCGATACAACAGAAACGATATTGATCTACGTCGGCGGACTTCCCGTTGTGCGGGAATGGCCGTATGAATACAAAGCCCCGTTCTCTCCCATCGATGTCATTGAAGAATACACTCGCCCTGCGCGATATGTTGAGAATGGAACGCTCGTTGTTCACCCCGCATTGTCCGATCCGGAATTGTTGTCATTTCCTGAAATTGGTACGCTTGAGGCATTCAACAGCGATGGTCTACGAACACTTGCCGATACGCTACATGCCCCCAATATGAAAGAAAAAACATTGCGCTATCCGGGACATATTGAAAAAATTATGGTGCTACGTGAATCCGGATTTTTCAGCGAAAAAGAAATTGATGTTAAGGGAGTGAAGATCAGACCGATCGACGTTGCAACAAAACTGCTTTTCCCAATGTGGGAATTGAAAGAGGGCGATGCAGAATTTACTGTGATGAAAGTAATAGTAGAGGGAACAAAAGATAACAAAAAACTCCGCTACACCTACGATCTTTTTGATCGGCATGATCAAGCCACGAATGTTCACTCAATGGCACGAGTAACAGGATATACTGCAACCACCGTTCTGCGATTACTCTCTAAAGGATTGTTCGACCGCAAAGGAATTTGCCCGCCCGAATATATCGGTCAAAAACCTGAATGTGTTGATTTTATTCTCAATGGATTGTNNATTGAAGGAACGAGGCGTTATTTACCATCAACGTATTGAAACAATAGAATAATTTCTTTAAAAAATGCTGGAACATATTCCTACAATACAATTAGCCAATCTTCCAACTCCGCTGGAAGAAGCACCGCGATTAGCGAATAAGATCGGTCTATCAAAATTATTTTTTAAACGAGATGATCTTACCGGCCTTGCAGGAGGAGGAAACAAAGCAAGAAAACTGGAATATGATTTTGCTGAGATCGTCAACGGCGGTTATGATGTTGTTATTACTGCCGGCGGAATTCAATCCAATCATGCCCGAATGACTGCAGCAGCAGCACGCAAATTAAGTCTGGATGTTAAACTTGTTCTCGGCGGACCGGATTTTA
>DMPG01000066.1:1858-3220 GCA_003456055.1 Bacteroidota bacterium
GTTGATGATGATGCGAATGACAGTTTAACATTTGCAATGGAACAATGGGCTGATGAACTTATCCGTAAAGGAAACAAACCATTTATTCTTCCAATTGGAGGAAGCACAGGTTTAGGCGCTCTTGGTTATGTTAAAGCTATGCGGGAATTATCTGAACAATTTGGGAATAATCCGGTTCAAATAATTTTAGGCGTCGGCTCGTGCGGTACCTTTGCGGGGACAATTCTCGGCTCTAAAATATTTCTGCCGCAAGCAAGAGTGACCGGCATAAGCGTTTCAAGAACCACCGATGCAATTGCACGGAGAACAAAAGAAATTATTAGCGAAAGTGCTGCGTACCTTAATTATAGCATTTATGTAAACAGTTTGTCAATTGAATGCTATGATAATTATTTCACCGAGTATGGTGTGATAACAAAGGAAGGAAAAGAGGCAATTCGTGATTGCGCTCAGCTTGAGGGAATCCTGCTCGATCCGATCTATACCGGAAAAGTAATGGCAGGACTAATCGATCTTGTTAATAAAAATATTGTTGATAAAAATATTCCGGTGATCTTTATTCACACCGGCGGTATGCCGATCATTTTTTCGTTTGAAGATGAACTTGAAAAAGCTGCACATTGCACCAAGATCTATAAACCGTAAATATATCTAAGAAAATTAATTCAAATGATACTGAGAAGTTTTTTTCTGTTTATTTCGACAATTGTTTTAACAACGGGCTTGTTTTCACAGAAATTAAGCTTGTCTGATGACAAGAAAATCTTGTCGTTGATAGAACGATTTTCCGATAAGGATCTGTTTATTCAGGGTGATGCGATACGAGATGTTGTGAACTATGGAAATAAAGCCGTTGACTACTTGGTTCTATCTTTGGCAGATACGAATGATGATGTCCGAGTTTGTTCCGCAATCGCGCTTGATAAAATCGCTCCTGAAGGAATTCAAGCAATTCCTTTTTTGATCAATGCGTTAAACGATGAAAGTTCAGATGTGCGGTGGTGTTCCGCTATTGCATTGGGTAAATTCCGCGGTAATGCCAACTCTGCGGTAAATGGATTACAGAAATTATTGAATGATAAAGAGTATAACGTTCGATGGGCTGCATACACTTCGTTGAATGCGATCGATAAAGAATCAATCAATGTTCCCCATGATGTTTCCGATATCGTTACCATTCTCGAAAGCCTTACACCGCAATTGATGAAAGAGTTCAATGTTCCCGGAGTATCGATCAGCATTGTTAAGAACAATGCAATTGCATATTCAAAAGGCTTTGGTGTTTCTGATGTTCTATTGAAAACAAAGGTAACCAATAAAACGATATTTGAAGCATGCTCAATGAGCAAGCCGGTCTTTGCC
>DMPG01000169.1 GCA_003456055.1 Bacteroidota bacterium
GGCATTAAATTGAACAGAATGATGACCGGCTTCCTTCTTTGCGTTCACCAAAGTTGCAACTTCTTTTCCAAGAATATCATACACCGATAGCAGTACACTGCTGTTGGTCGGTAATTGATAAGTGATCATGGTTGTTGGATTGAATGGATTTGGAAAGTTTTGCTGAATGGCAAAAGCAGTCGGTATAGAGTTTTCAAGTTTCACTGATGTTGCAGGAGTCGCGGTTCCTGAAACGGATACTGTATCTTTTGCAGAAGCAGCATTATGAGTGAGAATGATCGAACCGCTTTTTGTTCCAACAGTCACCGGCATAAAAGTTATTTTCACATAGACCGAAGAACCAGGATTGACATTCACTATTGACGTCAATACCTGAAAATCAATTGACGTTGAAAGGATTGAAGAAACAGACAATGCAGCGGTACCGTTGTTCGTGATCATGACAGAATCACTTTTTGTCGTATTGATCTTTAATGATCCGAAATTAAATGATTTTGAATTCAGAGTAAACTGAGGTGTTGGCACACTTCCTTCCAAAGAATTCGTTGTCGTTCCGGTGGCTCGGGCGATCGCCACGAACATACTAGCACCGTCGGCAACGGAAATACTCGGTGCAATAGAATCGCTTGCGATTAGTTGTGGTTGACCTGATAATTTAGTTGTATCGGTCGTCGGCCCTACACCATTCCATGTTGCACGCGCATTGGTGGAGTATGCAACACGAAGATCCATATTTCCGGGATTCACGCCGTCACCGTCGGAATAGGTAGGAGAAAACCCGTACAATGACATTGCAGCAGCAGAACCTTTTGTATATCCGATTTCATAATATCTCAATTTGGATACCTTATCAATTCCTCCCGTGAACGTGCTCGTTCCGGTATTTGCATCACCGGCAAAGTGCTGTGCCCACACAAAGTGGCCTGTTGAATTTGCCGGTCCTTGACACCGCACATTGATCGGCCGATATGAATTCTGATCTCCGACTGGGAACGTACGTTCACCATTCCCACCGCTGTTGGTAATACCGACTCCCAGTTTTCCAGTGAAGTAACTTGATGGTGACCCTCCGACGATCGCAGTAGAACTGGTCCGGAGCATTGCCCACACGCTTGTTCCCTGCGTCTCGATAATTCCGGAAGTTAATATGAGAGTATCAGGGATATTTGAGGTGTTATTGTTTTGATATAGATTCCCCGTTGCGAGAATTACTTTTGCACCGCCGGTTTTGTTGATCTCGACAGAATTGAACTCTTCAGTGCTTGAAGTATATATTGATAACGACAGCTTGATTGTGCTGTTTGTCGTACCGGAAAATATGACCCGTCCGACCGATCCAATTGCACTTGATGTTTGTCGCATGTCAAATACACCCGTGCTATTTACAGTCAGATCTCCCTTGAAATCTATGGTCTGCATAACTGTTCCGGAGCTTGGAGTAGCACTCGCCATCCTGAATCTTTTCCCGGCATCGATTGTTGTATTACCGAAAATTGTTATTCCATTTCCATTAGTGATGGCAAAATATAAATTTCCAGATACTGTTAAATTCTTGCATTTTGCATTTGGAATATCTATCGAAACCGTATTGGCGATTACAACATCATCATTTTCAGTGGGAACAACACCACCGGTCCACGTTGCGCCAGCACTCCAATTACCATCTGCGGCCGATGTAATCTGTGCCTGAGAAAACACGACACATACCATTACCATTACTGACAACGAAACAATTCTTTTCATTTGGACCTCCTTATTGATTGTGAAAAAAATAGATTATTACTTCGTGGATATTTACAATTATTGTACTTGCCATGAAATCCCGACATCATTTGCTTTCAATGGTCGGTTTTTTATTTGTTCTTTTGATATTTGATCTGCTCCAACATCTTTTCTTTTTCCACGCATCTGACCGTCAATATCATCCGTCACAAAATTGAACCATCCCGTCGCTGCGCCGACAACAATACTGTTTGGTTTCGGTCTCCAAACGCTGTCTGCACCCAACTCCATCTCAACTTTTTTCATTTCAAAGTTCGATGTTTGTGATTTAATTGACAGTTCATCGCCGTCGAAGATATTCCCTTGATACAATACATTTTGCGGAACAGTTCGTTCTTCAAGCAGCATCCCTTTTTGTGAGACAACAAGATTGTTGGCAATGGTACAATTAAACGCTGGAAGGTTTGCAGTATTATCTGACCCCATCACTCCAAAGAGAATATTATATTTATTATCCACGAACGTGTTGAACGCTACAACGGCATTTTTTACTTGAANNAATCCTGAACACCGTTCATCATTGGAAGTGCGGCGAACGCATTATTTCCGGTCAATCCGTTGAAATAATTATTGAACACTTTATGATCCTCACCGATCAATCGGACACCTCCGGTATTCTTCTTTTTGTTGCCGAAAAAATAATTACCGTACACCAGACATCGATTACCATGACGTAATGTGAGTGTCCCTGCACATTCCACAAACGTATTGTAGCGATAGATATTCTCGCACGATTTATTCTTAATGATCTCCACTTCGCCGTCACACGAATAAAAATAATTATGTTCAACGATCGTTCTGGATGTGAACATTGACCAATCGCTAGTACCTATGCGGATGATCTCAGCCCCATTCTCACCATGCTCCGGGCGCGGTCCAAAATAATTATGATCAATCAGATTATCGTTCGGCGTTTCACCAAGCCACACTACCAGTAATGTCCCTTGATTGTTCTTATTGATGAATGTGCAATGATCAATACGGTTCTTCTTTCCATACATCGAAACCNNATTTGTATTCAGTCCATTTGTCTTCAGGATTATAGTCAACAATAGCGCAATTGGTAAGACGGCAATTCTCGGCAAGTTTATCCGAAGCGGTTCGGAATTCGATCACATCATTTTTTTCCAACATGCCGCCTTTAAATAATAATCCATCAACAATAATGTATGTTCCGCTAAATCGTAGTGTTGACGAACCGTTAAGGATAACAGAGCCGGCAGTCTCTGCACGCACAACAATCGGCAGTTGCTCTGTACCATTTGCATGAATTACAATGTGCTGATCTTTCCATTCACCGTTGCTCAACGTAATTGTATCACCCGGCATTGCATTTTTTGCAGCTTTTTTCAATGCCTCTGCTGAAGAAACAAGAATATTGTTCCCATAAAGAATCTGCAAAAGCGCTATGCAACAAACAGTATAGGTTCTAAGGTTTCTCATACAATACATCTCTGATAACTGTNNTCATTGTTAATTGTTCATTGTTCACTGTTTTCCAAACGTTACTTCTTTCCAATCATCCGTTCGAAAAGGAGATGCGGGCAGCCCACTCTTGTTATACAAATTGCAATTGGGATTATCCGCCCATGCATATCGAACCGATGCTGGATTTTTTACCATTGGGTGTGACACAATGATCTCATTTCCTTTAATTACAGCATCTGCTGCGATAAATTTCTTATCACTACCGGCAATAGCAAAGCCAATGAGTTTTTCTTTGTTACTCGTAACAAGTCCGCCCTCTGCATGAGTGAATTTGATACGAACATTATTTTTTTTGATAGTAACATCACTCACCATTGGACCG
>DMPG01000216.1:0-2915 GCA_003456055.1 Bacteroidota bacterium
CGGCGTGCGTATCTCATGGCTCATCGTTGCCAGGAATTGTGATTTTGCAATGGTCGCGGACTCCGCAGTTTCTTTTGCTTCTTTCAATTCCTGCTCGTATCGATTCTTCTCGGAAATATCCCGTGCAACGGCAAGAAAACCGCTCACGCTATTTTTTTCGAACAACAATTCCACACTTTGTCCAAGAACGATCCCTTCTCCATTTTTTTTCACCGCTGAGAATTCAAGATAGCTTGATTTTGTTTTAGCAATCATTTGACGATAATAATTACTTGCAACGTTGTCCCGTTCCGCTTCTTTCACAAACATTGTAAAATGCATCCCGATCACATCCGAATCGGTATACCCCAGCATCGCTAGCCCCGTCGGGTTCACGTACGTGAATTTTCCCTGATCATCTGTTCGGTAAATAATATCGGATGCATTTTCTATGATCTGACGGAATCGTTCTTCGCTGTCCGCTAATTGTTGTTGTGTCTGTTTCTGTTCCGAAATGTTGACGAATGCCGCCATTGCATATTGAATATTACCTTCACCGTCGTAGATTGGAGCACCGGTGACAAACAACGGGGTAATAGCATCAGGTTTCCAAATTTCTATGTCGGAAATAGTTGAGCGTTCTCCGTTCAGAGCGCGGATAATTGGTATCAGTCCGGTAGGATACCGTGTATCTGTTCCTTGAATATACGCAGAATAGATTTCGTCAAGATTTTTTGATGATGCGTTTGGTATAATTCCGGATCCTAATATTTTCTTTGCTTCTTCATTAGCATAGTACGGTTTTCCCTCTGCTGTTAAAATGTAGATTCCGGCTGGAACCGCCTCTAAAAAGTTCACAAATCGTTGCTCACTGTTGCGGATCTCTTTTTCTGCCCTGGTGCGTTGTTGATTCTCCAGTGTTAAACCTATAAAGACCGCCAGCAGTATTACGAAACCGGCAAAACCTCCTGCGGCAATGAAAAATAATGTGCGTTTTGTTTTTTCATCATTTTTTATTGCCCGTTCTGACAGTACATATTGCTCAGAAGATTTCATCGCTGCAATAACACTATCAATACAGCGAACAAGATGTTGACTCTCCTTTAAAGAGAATTTTTTTTCTGCCAACGGATAGCCATTCAATGTAAACGCATTGATTTTATCATTGTTAAATTTTTCTCTGGCAGCGATCAATTCGTTCAGTGTTCGCAACAACCTCTTTTGCGATACATCATCGGAGATCAATCCTTCAACGATTGAAACTGAATTTTGAATAGAATCTTCCAGCGTTTGATAATGAAAGAGATAGGATGAGTCGCCGGTGATATAGAATGTGCGGAGTTCCGTTTGAGCAAACGATGTTTCAGAAAAGATATTCTCAAGTTTTTCAATAACGGTATAGGTGTGAACAATCTTATCGTAATTGCCGGAAAGTTCCAGAACGGTGCGAAACCCCAGGAGTCCAACACCAATCAACGATAAGAGCGCAACAACAAATGCGATGATCAATCGTTGATTGACAATGCTCTTTACAACTTCATTGGACGGTAACTGTGATAGAAAATTTTTCATCAAGATTAATGAAGTATTGAGATAAAGAGACTTCTGAAAAATCTCACATCAATGTCATTCTGAGGAGCGGAGCGACGANNCTTCACTTCGTTCAGAATGACAATAGACAACCAATTTTTCAGATGTCTCATAACAATTTTTTTATTTGATCATTGGAATTTTTATCCTAAAATGTTTCGCATTCTTCACCGCTCGTTCATATCCTGCATCCGCATGGCGTATAATTCCCATTCCGGGGTCATACGTCAGCACCCGTTCCAATCGTTCGTCGGCATCAACACTTCCATCGCAAACGATCACCATTCCATTGTGGATAGAATTTCCGATACCAACACCGCCGCCGTGATGAACGCTGACCCAGCTTGCACCTCCGATGGAATTCAACATTGCTCCCAAGATCGGCCAATCGGCAATCGCGTCGCTGCCATCCATCATTTTTTCGGTCTCACGATTCGGTGATGCAACGCTTCCGCAATCCAAATGGTCGCGTCCAATAACGATCGGCGCTTTCACTTCACCGCTGCGGACAAGCTGATTGAATATCTTTCCCATCTTTGCACGCTCGCCATAACCAAGCCAGCAGATGCGCGCCGGCAACCCTTGAAACGCAACCATCTTCTGTGCTTTTTCGATCCAGTTCTTCAATAATGTATTGTCGGGAAATGTTTCCAGAACTGCCCGGTCGGTTCGATAAATATCTTCAGGATCACCGGAAAGCGCAACCCATCGAAACGGACCTTTGCCGTCGCAGAACAACGGACGAATATATTCGGGAACGAATCCGGGAATATCGAATGCATTTTTCACGCCGCCGACTTGTGCTTCACCGCGAATATTATTTCCATAATCAAAAACGATCTTTCCTTTTTTCTTCAGCAAGAGCAGACCTTTGACATGCGCAACAATTGATGCGCGCGAAAGCTCGACATATTTTTTGGGATTCTTTTTCCGCAGATTAAGCGCTTTTTCGTACGTCATGCCTGCTGGGACATATCCGTTGAGCGGATCGTGTGCGGATGTTTGATCGGTCACAATATCCGGAAGAAATTTCCCGCTCGCTATTTTTGGAATAATTTCTGCCGCATTTCCAAGTAGTCCGACTGAAAGAGGAACTTTATTCTCTTTCGCGGAACGGATCATTGCCATCGCTTCATCAAAATTATCGGTCATTTTGTCCAGATATTTTGTAGCGAGACGTTTTTTGATTCTCGAACGATCAACTTCAATGGCAAGACACGCCGCACCGTTCATTGTTGCAGCAAGTGTTTGTGCTCCACCCATACCTCCAAGACCTGCAGTCAGTAAAAATCTTCCGGCAAGTGTTCCTCCAAAATGCTGACGGGCTGCTTCGGCAAACGTTTCAA
>DMPG01000216.1:2969-5439 GCA_003456055.1 Bacteroidota bacterium
GTTGCCCATTTGGGAACGAGCATTGAATTTGAGATCAACACGCGCGGTGCATTCGTATGCGTCCGAAATATTCCAACCGGTTTACCGGACTGAACTAACAGCGTTTCATAGTTTTCTAATTTTTTTAAGGTATCAATAATGGAATCATAACATTTCCAGTTGCGGGCGGCTTTTCCTGTTCCACCGTAGACGATCAGTTCCTGCGGTCGTTCTGCAACATCGGGATCGAGATTGTTCATTAACATTCTGATCGCCGCTTCCTGGATCCATCCTTTTGCAGAGTAGGTAGCGCCGCGCGCTGCGCGGACGGTTCGAGATGATGACATTGTGGTGCTCCGTAATTTTTGTATGCATAACCTTGCGAAGGTTTTCTGTAGCGTTGATAAAACCTTCGCAAGGTTTTATGCTTTTAAGATGTAATCAAATATAAACAAAAAAAGGCGAAACTAAGAACTACAGTTTCACCTTACGATATCAAGAAAAAATCGAGTTTTGGATACTTTTTATCAGTTCATTTGTTTGGCGGACAAATGTTGTCTGACTGTTAAAAGAAGGATCTCCGGCTCGAACGGTTTTGTAAGATAGTCCGAAACACCCATTCCAAATGCAAACTCCACAAATTCTTTTTGAAAATATGCCGAAATAATAATGAATGGGACAGTGATATTCTTTGATTTTAAATCATTGAACAGATCCAGTCCCGTACGTTTTCCAATACCAAAATTGAAATCGCTGAGGATGATCGACGGTTTCGTTTGGATCGCAAGCGTAAATGCGTTCTCAGCAGANNATGACTTGCATTGTCATCAACGATCAATACAACACCAGGTTTTTCAACCGGCGCGCCTGCCGTTTGTTGTGCGTGTTTGACCGGCGGAACTGGTTTGGGCTCAACGATGTGTTGTTCTTCTATTATCGGTGGAACTGTTTCTGGTTCTTTAAATTGTAATGTTTGAGTAATCGGCTGAACTGGTTCTTGCTCAGCGGTTTGTTGTACTTCAATGATCGGTGAAACCGGTTGTACTTCAATTGTTTGTTGTATTTCTGCGATCGGAAGAGTTGGTATTGGTTCAACGGTTTGTTGTTCTTCTATTTTCGGCGGAACTGGATCTGGTTCAATAAACTGTGGTGGCTGAGTAATCGGCTGAACTAGTTCTTGCTCAGCAGTGTGCAGTTCTTGTGTGATTGGCAGCGTTGGAAGTAGATCACCAGATCTTTTTGTTTGCAGTAATATCTTCTCTTCTTGTGTGATCTTATATTGTTTTGTCAGATCGCCAAAATACAAATCACCTTTTTCTTTTCGCTCCTCAACTTTTTTTAAATAGGTCGTCAACCGTATGTGATCATCCAATTTTTGAAATTCAGCGTCGGAAAGTTTTAGATCGTCCTTTGCTTTAAGAATCTTTGTTTTAATTATGCTTGTGATGATTCCATCATCATAAGCTTTTTGCAGTAACGAGATGAGTATGTCGTTCATAATGATAAGAATCGCTGCTAACTATGGATTGGTGCGATCGAGCGTAACGATCAAATTCCTTTGGCATATTTTTGCATTGTCGACCGCATCATGCCAAGATTTGTTTTTTTTGCATCGGCAACAATATAGTATAATGCTTTTCCGGTCTTTGAAAGTGTCAACATGTGAATCTGAGTATCGAGTGTAATAAAGATATCTTTGATGGATTCGTTCAACTGAAGTGCCGCCAAGGCTTTTTGTTCTGCTTTCAGCACTTCGGTATGATATACCGTTGCAACATCCGGATCGAAACCCGGAGTGTTACAATAACTATCGATTGACATTCCTGCGGAAAGATTCACAACGGATACGGCTATCGCATCGGGAATCTCCGAAAGGACACCCTCTATAAAATCACCGGCTAATGTTCCTTTGGTATACGGCATGATACTCTGCGTTTGATTAAGTGAGAATTTTGTATAATCGAATTTACGGTTTTTTGCCTGTAAATCCTCTTATAAAATTATAACTCCAAATCTATAGTCAAAGAATTGAAGCAATAACGATGGTTGCATCATCTTTCAGTTCTTTGGTCACCGTAAAACGCCGTATTTCATCCATCAACAACGTACTGTGCTTTTCTGCGGTTGACGTTCTTGATCCGATGATCCACGATTGTAAACGCTCCATACCAAATTGTTCCTTCTGCGGGTTCGATGCTTCCAATATACCGTCGGTGATAAGATAGAGCGTATCATTCTTCTTGATTGGGATTAGTTGAGTTGAAAATGATGTATTCCCCTGAATTCCAAGCGCAAGATGTTGCGTTCTGTACTCGTTCAATGATGTTCCTGAGTGCAAAAGAATCTGCGGATGACCGGCAGTAATAATGGTTGCAGTGGAAGTTTCTCTATCAAGCAATGCCAGTGCACAGGTGATGAATTTATTTTTTTCTGTCACCGAAAAGATCGTTCTGTTTACATTGTTCAACAATTCTGCAAGAGATTGAGTGTG
>DMPG01000103.1:0-13830 GCA_003456055.1 Bacteroidota bacterium
CTTTTGATAAAGATGAAATGAAGGTAATGATTGCTGAAACCTTTCAAAGTTCAAACCCTGATACTCCGTTGGTTCTTGGAAATGGTATGGCTGGCTGGGGAGAATCGAATGCAATGAAAGTAGAAAAACTCGGTAACCTATATATTTGTGGCGATGGTAATACTGAGATCAGCGATGAAACACCTCCAATTGCACCTAGGGTAGGCATTTGTGCTTCAATACAAGCAAATGTTGTAACTAGTATCCTGCTAAATAATTACCTGAATCAGAAAGGTAATCCCNNNAATTATTTGTGCCTTAGTGTCTTTGTAGCGAAAATAATTTGCCACTAAGTCGCAAAGTCACAAAGTGAAAAATTTAAAATAGTTGCTAAAATGTTTTATTGAAGATTTGTTATAATTATTCTATTAATCTCTCTAATTAAGGTCTTATTTTCAGTGTAAAATAGAATGTACTTCCTTCACCTTCTTTGCTATCATATCTAATAAATCCGCCATTTTTCTCTGCAAATTCCTTACAAATCATTAGTCCAAGTCCAATACCCTGCTCATTGTTAGTGCCATAGGTAGTTTTAACTTCAAGAGGACTAAATAGTATTTTCTTCCTTTCTTCGCTAATTCCAACACCATTATCCTTTATTCCAATTTCAACAAAATTTCCATTAATTTTCGATAGGATAATAATCTCTCCACCTTCCTGCGTAAATTTAATGGAGTTGTTAACTAAATTTCTCAAAATCGTTCTAACCATATTTGTATCAGCATAAACTTTGGTATTGTTTACTAATTCAGATTTAATGCTGATTTTCTTTTTCTGAGAGAATGGAATTACTTGTTGAATAATTTCCTCAACAATCTGGGCTAAGTCGAATGAAACAGGGTTGAAATCGATCAAATCTCTTTGACTTAGCGACCATTGAAGCAGGTTTTCAAGCAAATGGTATGTTGATTTCGATATCTCGAAAAGATTTTTTAAAATATTTTCTTTTTCAGTAGGTTTCAATCTTGTTGCATCATTAACAAGTATTTCAAGAATCCCGCTAATGTTTCCAAGTGGGTTTCTAAGATCGTGAGCAATAATCGAAAACAGTTTATCCTTCATCGCATTCGATTTCTCAAGTTCAGTTTTTTGATCTTCAAGCGATTCGGCCTGTATCTGTATTTCTTCTCTGTGCTGATTTAATTCAATATTCTGTGATAGAATTTCATTCTTTTGATGCTCTAGTATTCTATTTGATTCAACTAGTTCTCTTGTTCTTTTTTCAATTATTCTTTCTAAAACCTTTTGTCTATTTCTTAGCTGACGAATCCTTGCTCTGTATGATAACCATACAAGAATAACTATTGTAATAATTATCAGAATGTAGAACCAGACTGTTTCAATAAACCGTGGTTCAATTGAAAATGAGATTGAAGAACCTGTATTGTTCCATACCCCATCATTATTGCAAGCAATAACCTTAAAAGTATAGCTACCGTGAGATAAGTTTGTGTAAGATATTGTTCTGTTGTTTCCTGCATTCACCCAATCATCCTCAAATCCTTCGAGCATATACTTGAATTCTACCTTTTCAGGTTCAAATAAGTTAATAGCAGTGTAGTTGAAAGTAAATCGCTTTTTGCCAGGTTGAAATTCAATAGAATTATTCTTGTTAATAGTAACGTTATCAACAATTAGATCTTCAATTATCACTGGTGGAATAAAATTGTTAAACGGGATGCTTGATGGATCTATCTGTGCAATTCCATCAATGGTGGGAAAGAGTAATGAACCATCTTTAGCTTTTAGCGATTGAGAGGTAGGATTGCACTCTGAAACTTTCATTCCGTCGTGCTTATCAAAAACCTGGCAATGAATTGATGAGTTTTTGTTGTCAATATAATCTAGAAGTTCTTGTTTCTTAACCCTCATTATTCCTTTGCTAAATGGGAGCCAAAAATATCCAAAGTTGTCTTCCAGAACATCAAGTATAGCATCATCAGCCAATCCCTGTTTTGTTGTGAAATTTGTAAATTTTCCTTTGTATAAGCAGCTTAATCCGGTGGTAGTTGCTAGCCATATATAATTTTCTTTGTCGATGTAAATATTGAAAACGATATCGCTAAAAAATCCATCTTTTTCTCCGTATCTTCCTTGAACCTTATCGCCCGATATAACATTAAGTCCCATAATACCTTCACTGGTTCCAACTAGAATATTTCCTTCACGGTCTTCATCTATCGATAATATCAAATTTGAGCTTAACCCATTTGAAGTATTGAAAATAATATTTGGTTTGTTCGGGCTGGTTTTAATTAATCCATTATTTCTTGTGCCTACCCAAATGTTCCCTTTTGAATCTTCAAATGCCATTCGAATTTGTGTTCCTGGAAATCCAGTTTCTTCGTTATACCAAGTTTCTTCCTTCTTTTCGGTAATTTTAAGTAATCCTGAATAAGTACTTATCCATAAGTTTTTGCTACGATCTTTAAGTATATGCCTTATCCTTTTACCTGACAAGGAATTAGAATTACTTTTTATCGATACTCCATTTTCAATTTTGCTCAACGAACCATTATCAAATGCAACTAGGTAAGAGTTTGAATCAATTTCGTGGATTGCATTTACAACTTTACCAGGCAAACCGCTGCTTTCAGAGTATAGTGNNTTGTCATCCAGAGGTTTCCTTCTATGTCGAGTAAAATATCATTTATAAAATCGTGAATTAAACCATTTTCCGATGAAAGATATTCATACTTCTCAGTTGCTGGATCAATACGATATAGCCCATTTATTGTACCTAGCCATAGAAATCCGTATTTGTCTTTTTCTATTCCGGTAATTGTATTTTGATTTTTTAAGAGAATCGTTCTAAACGAGGTTCCATCATAAAAACATAAACCGTTACCGGTTCCAATCCACAAGCAATCATTTACATCAACATATAACGAGTAAATCCAGTTACTTGGAAGTCCATCCTTCTCGGTATAAGTTTTTAATGCTCCATTTTCATAACGGAAAAGTCCCTCGCCTAAAGTGCCAAACCAAATCGATCCGTTTTTACTTTCTGCTATTGATCGAACTTCAATGTTAGAAAGTGATGATTTAGACAAAAAATGAAAATCATCGTTCTCATAGTAGAACCATCCTTTGTCAGGAGAGGCAGACCAAATTCGATTTTTTGAGTCAATATGTAATGCACGGTATAAGTGTTTTATACCGTGCTCTTTCCCTAGGGATTTGAACTCGCCATTTTTATAATAAACTAAGCCACTATTCTGAGTTGTAATCCAAAGTGTTCCAGCGTTGTCTTCTGCTAATTCCCGAATTCCATCACCTTCAAAAATCTCAGTATTTTGTTTGTTGAATACTCTAAAATTAATACCATCAAAACGGGTTAAACCACTATAGCTTGATATCCATAAATACCCATCTTTTGTTTGACATATGTGGACAAGTGAATTGGTAGGTAAACCATTCTCCATTGTCCAGTTCTTACAAATATATTGTGTGATNNTTTGAGCAAAAGATTGTAATGCGATCAATTGGAGAAAAACCATCCATAGAATCGGTTTCTTCATGATAAGTAGAATCTTACTATGTGAAACTTTTTTCAAAACTGTTACATTATAACGATGGAATTGCTTTATAATGCCATTTATCTTGGGCAATATACAAAAGTTTTCGATTTATTGCTGCGGCTTTTTATAATTGATTATATCTAATTGTTATACAATGCTATATTGTTTTGTCATTCTATTAAAATCTTCTTTTTTTTGGCTTTGTTTTCTCAGTAAACATATTATGACTGTTTGTTTGTGCAAAATGGATTTTAGTATATTTGCATCGATTTATTTATTGAACAGTAGATAAATAGAAATAAAGTGTTTTATTGATATTTGCAATTATGCAAGAGCTTAATTATATTAGTATGAAGTTAACACTCAATAATCGTTCAGAATCAATTAATACAAGTAAAGAAATTATTACTGTTTCTGAACTGCTTGCAATTCAGAAATTTTCATATAAAATGTTGATTGTTAGAATTAATGATTTTGTAGTAAAAACGGAGAACTATTCAACAACAACGATTAAAGATGGTGATAACGTTCAGGTAATCCATCTCATAAGTGGTGGATAACTTTTATCCTATTATTTGATTTTGCTTTAATCAGAAATATACTTTTGTATAGAATATTAGATTACAATGAATAGCCAGGAGATTTGGAAGAAAGTTTTACCATGGGTGAGGAATAAGTATATACTTACTTCTCTGGTATTTTTACTTTGGCTAATCATATTTGATCGTAGCAACTGGTTTGATATGGTTGGTGAACTCCGTAAGATTAATAACCTAGAGAACGAAAAAGAATACTATCAGGAAAAGATTGAATCTGATAGCAAAAAACTGCAGGAGCTTAAAACCAACGACGAAAACTTAGAGAAATTTGCCCGCGAGCAATATCTAATGAAAAAATCTGACGAAGATATATTTGTAACTGAAGAGTAATTGATAATTACTTAAATGCAAAACCTCCAATTTACCACATGGAGGTTTTTTTATTGATATAGATAATTAACATTGTTAACATATATCATTATAATTTGTAATTAGCAATTCCTCTATTTGCACTAAATTACAATCTTAAAATTAATAAAACATGAAACTACCTCCTTCTTACTATAACCTCCTATCCTTTATAGGTACTGCAATTGCAGCCGTTTGTTTTTTTATGATTGCTTTTCTTTTTATTATATCTTTTCTATTCGAGAAAAGCAACTCATATCTAGGGTTGTTCATTTATATTATAATTCCTGGTTTTATGGTAATTGGATTGCTTTTAATTCCATTGGGAATGTTTATTGAACTTAGAAGAAGGAAGAAGCGTGTGCACGTTTATCTTAAAAACGAGTGGCCAGTAATTGATCTTAATATTAAAAAGTATCGTAATGCAATAATGGTATTTGGTATTGGTACTATATTTCTACTTCTTCTAACAGGATTGGGCAGTTACGAAGCTTTTCACTATACAGAATCAGTAGAATTTTGTGGAACACTTTGTCACGAGGTTATGAAACCTGAGCATACTGCTTATCAGAATTCACCTCACGCTCGAGTAACTTGTGTTGAATGTCATGTTGGATCAGGTGCAGGATGGTATGTACGTTCAAAACTTTCAGGTGTTAGACAGGTTTATGCGGTTTTAACAAACGATTTTTCACGACCAATTGCTACTCCTATTCATAATTTACGTCCTGCGAGGGAAACTTGTGAGCAATGCCACTGGCCACAAAAATTCTATTCACGTCAGTTGAGAAACGAGAAACATTTCTTGTCCGATAGTATGAATACAGAATGGAATATAAGCCTTCAAATGAAAATTGGCCCTGAGCATAGTGCGTATGGTTTAACAGAAGGGATTCACTGGCATATTAACCCAAATGTAAAGATTGATTATATTTCTACTGAGGATAATCGCGAAGAGATTCCTTGGGTAAAATATACAAATCTTGTTACAGGCGAGGTAACTATTTTTAAAGATTCTACTAATCAACTTGATGATTCTCAGGTTGAAAAATCTGAATTGCGCTCAATGGATTGTATCGACTGCCATAACCGGCCGACGCATATCTACCGCACGCCGGAAGAATCGATCAATTCGTTGATGACTCAGGGACTTGTCTCACCAACACTTCCAAACATCCGTTCCTTCGCTTCGGCAGCGATGGCGGCAGAGTATACAACGGAAGGGGAAGGTTTGAAAGGAATCGAGACCTCAATCAATGCACGGTACAACAGCCAGTATCCGGAAGTTGCCAAGGACCGGAAGAATGATATCAATCAGGCAGTTACCCAATTGCAGAAAGTCTTTTCTCGCACTATCTTCCCGGAGATGAAAGTGAGCTGGAAACATTATCCAAACAATGTCGGTCATTATGCTTATGCCGGTTGTTTCCGGTGTCATGACGGAAAACATGTTTCGAAAAAAACGGGAAAAGTGATCTCGAAAGACTGCAACAGCTGTCACATTATACTGTCTCAGGGGCCGTCGGATGAGATCACGTCCCTCTCCCCAAAGGGCGAAGAATTTCAGCACCCTATTGATATCGGCGACTCATGGAAAGAAATGAATTGTAATGAATGCCATAATGGACAGTAAAGTCCTATTTCTGTTATTAATTTAAAAGAAAATTATTTCACCTATTGCAATCATAAGAAATAATATTTATATAAAGTTGTAAAATTAAGGTCTTAAGCCGAAATTCTTTGGCACGTAGTTTGTCATTAAATAGTTAGTATGAGACATCTGAAAAATCTCACATCAATGTCATTCTGAGGAGCGGAGCGACGAAGAATCTTGCTTTTCCACTCAAAATCAAAAACGAGATTCTTCACTTCGTTNNGTTCAGAATGACAATAGACAACCAGTTTTTCAGATGTCTCAAGAATAATAATTCTCATAACCCTATAGGAGATAGCTCCATGAAAAAAACAATTCTTGTGTTGGTCGTAGTTGTATTTTGCCTGCCGGCATTTGCCCAGAATAAATTTGTTGGTACCGGTACATGTGCCTGCCACAATCTGCCGAAACAAGGAAAGCAAGTTGATGTTTGGAAAAAATCAAAACATGCTGAAGCATTTACAACTTTAAAGAGTGATAAAGCTGCAGAAATTGTGAAGGCAAAAGGAATTAAAGTTGCTGCAACAGAAGCAAAAGAATGTTTAGAATGTCATTCAACCGGTGCCGGTGAAGCAGTTGAAAAATCCTTTAAAGTTGAAATGGGTGTTCAATGCGAAGCATGCCATGGTGCCGCTTCCGGATACAAAGCAATTCACAACAAACCTGAAAATAAAGAGAAAGCAATTGCAGCCGGTTTATTAAAGGGTGATGAAAAAACATGCAAACAATGTCATGGTGCAAACAAGATGCACGATGCAAAAGCATTTAACTTCAAAAAATCATGGGAAGAAATTAAACATCCAACGCCGAAAGGTTAACCATGTTCCGCAAAATTTTCATCGGTCTGGTTCTGCTTTCAGCAAGCGCTTCGGCGCAACTGATGACGGGACGATTGACAACATCGTTCTATGGATTTGAAGGGAGTGATTCCGCCCTTGCAAAAGTGATGTATCTTCGAGCATACGAGAATGTTTATTTCAATGCTGCCTCCGGAGATTATTCGATCAAAATGAATGCGATGGTGTCAAATGATTTTGGTTCAACAATCGAAACTGATCCCGAATTACGTGTGAATTCCTTTCTGATGAAGGTGAAAAATATTGGCGGTCTTGTAGATCTTTCTGCAGGCCGCCAATTTGTTTTTGCCGGAGTCGGCAGCGGATTGATCGATGGTATTTCCGGATCGGCAAAATTTTTTGACAATACGCTTGCAGTTACGGGTTACGGAGGAAACAATGTGACCCAGTCGCGCGATATTCGAAAACAATATATCGGAAACAAAGGGTTGTTCGGAGGTCAAATTACCTACGCACCCATCGAAGATGGTGTTGTCGGGATTAGCTATATGAACAAACGCTGGGAACGAAAGCCGTATACAGCGCTGAGAATGGATTCGTTGTTCAATCCATACTCAATTGTTATTAACAGCAGACCGAATGAAGAAGAACTGGCATCGTTCGATGTTGAATATCAACACGAACAATCGTATTCGATCCAGGCAAAAACGGATTATGATATTTTGACCGAAGAGATTTCGAAAGTTCAAGGATTTACCCGTGTTGGTGTTATGAAAGAACTGAATGTTACAGCGGAATATATCTTTCGTAAACCGCGGCTTGCATACAATTCTATCTTCTCGGTGTTTAATATCAACAGCACAAAAGAAATCGAAGGCGGAATAGAATACCGTCCGATGTCTAAAACATTTCTCTTCGCTCGTTTTGCAAATGTCGATTATGTTGACGAAAGCAGTCAGCGGTTGGTTGTTGGCGGATCATATGATTTTGTTTCAGCAACGTACACTCAAAATTTCGGTTATGCCGGCGAATTGAACGGCATCTCCGTACAAGCAGCATATCCGATGATGGAGAGAATGCTGACACCGATGCTTGCGTTTGGGTATGCAACGTATAAACACGCGGCATCCGATCCGGCAAGCGATGTGATGAACGGAACAGTTGGCGTTGTCTATCGACCGCTGCAAATACTCTCAACCGATCTGCAGATGCAATGGATGAGTACTCCGCAATATAAAAGCGATATGCGCATATTCCTAAAAATTAATTATTGGTTCAGCGAAAAGTTGAATTGGTTATGATGAAAAAAAATCTTTATATAGCAACGATAATTTCTGTGGTGATTGCACTTGTTATCTTCGGCCGCGGCAGTGCTGTAGCAAGCGAAGATGATCAAGCGGGAAATGCAAAGGCCATAAAATTTTCGCACAGTAAACATGCCGAAGCCGGTGCTGAATGTTCATCCTGTCATACGACAGCTTTAATGAGCACAAAATCTTCGGATAAAATGCTTCCAACACACACCGAATGTCAATCATGCCACGAGCAGGAAGTGAATGAGACGTGCGGTTTCTGTCATACGGATGCAAATAATCCTGTCGCATCTCCAAATCCGGTGCGCGAGATCCTGTTCAGCCACAACAAACACAGTGTCGATCAAAAAGTTGAATGCGTTACGTGTCATGCCGGGATCAATGATGATAAGGAACAAGTAACTGCTGTTCAGCACATTCCTTCGATGGCAACGTGCAACACTTGCCATAATAATGTAATAGCAACGAATGAATGTGAAGCGTGTCATACAAACTTGACTACTCTCCGTCCGGCGTCGCACGTAGCAGCAAATTTCAAACGTGAGCATGGTCGAGTGATGAATGGTAGAACATTTGATGCAAACTGCCAAAGCTGTCACTCGGAAGCAACGTGTATGGAATGTCATGACGGGACGAATTTGACAACACTTTCCAAGTTTGAAAAAACAGGGATGCTGTCCCCGAGGAAATTCGGCAACGATAAACCTGCCGCACTTTCAGGACAGAATGTTCATGATATTAATTATAAATTTACGCACGGTATCGATGCAAAGGGAAGAGCCTCAGATTGTCAAACATGTCATCGTCAGCAAACATTCTGCAGCGACTGTCATATGAACGGCAGTGTTGCGCTCGGCGGGGCAATGCCTACAAGCCATGAAAAAGCAGGATTCACAACTATTGGAGTTGGAACGGGCGGAGGAACTCACGCGCAATTAGCAAAGCGTGATATTCAACGATGTGCAGGATGTCATGACGCTGAAGGCGGAGATCCAACCTGCATTACGTGTCATGGAGATTTTGATGGAATTAAAGGAACAAATCCACGAACACACGCAACTGGTTTTATGAAAACGGTAAAAGGCGAATGGCATGATGATATAGCGGCAAATTGTTTCGTCTGTCATACCGATGCGAATGCCAGACCAAACGGAAAACCAGGCCAGAAATTTTGCGGATATTGTCACGGAGCGAATGTCCAATGAAAAAATTAATAGTAATCTCCACCTTCGCAATTATCCTTGGCGGTCTGTTTGGCTGCAGTGAACGAAAAGATGATTCACCGTTAGTGCAAAGTAAAATTTCAATTCACGGTGAAGGATTTTTGGATCCGATATCGTCGAACTTTCACGCAAAGATCGTTCGAACAAAGAATTACGATCTGCAATTGTGTCAATCATGTCACGGTGCAGATTATTCAGGCGGAACAACAGGTCAATCGTGCAACACCTGTCACAACAAACCGGCAGGTCCTGAAAATTGCACTACGTGCCATGGAGCTGTGAATGCTGCACCGCCAAAAGATCTTGCGGATAATGTCTCGCCGACATTTCGCGGAGTTGGCGCACACCAGAAACATTTGTTAGGCGGGATTATTGGTGCAGCGGTTTCTTGCAAGGAATGCCATTCTGTTCCGGCAAAGCTTTCGTCACCCGGACATATTGATGCAACAAGTCTTGCAGAAGTACGATTTGACACTGCATCCGTTTTCTTTACTTCGGCTGGTTCTTATAATGCAACGAACGTTTCTTGTGCAAATACATACTGTCATGGTAATTTTAGCGGCGGAAATTCTTTAACTGTTACATGGAATGGAACGAGCAGTACCGTGACTGAGTGTGGATCATGTCACGGTGATGTTACAAAGACGACATTGAAAGAAAAAGCATTCCCAAAAACCGGACATACGTTTGCAGCAATTACATCGGATTGTTCTACTTGTCATGGTGCGGTTGTAAATTCAAGTATGGCTATCATCGATCCTTCAAAACATGTGAATGGCAGGATCAATTAAAATATGGATAAAGATCAAAATGAGTTATAAAAAAGCTTTGATTATCGAAGTAAGAAAGTCCCGTTTATGACGGGACTTTTTATTTTTAGACAGGAAAGTATGACTTTTAACCAATAGTATAGAGGTTTTTGTCCATATTCTACTCTCAAGTTTGCAAAAATACTTTAAGGGTCTGTTGCAACCTTAGGAAATAGAATAATACAATGCTGTAAATTTCAACGTTTTCGGCAATTATCTTCGGCACATTATTTGCCAATGAATTGACAGATTTCACACTAGTTTGACTTATCTACAACAGTATTGGTAAGCCAATATTCACTCAATGCAACAATTAACTTCATCAACGAAAGGAGTTACAACAGTGAAAAATTTCTTAACTGTTTTAACAGCAATCGCTTTATTTGGTCTTGTAGCGTGCGAAGGACCTGCAGGACCAGCAGGTAAAGACGGTGCAGCAGGAGCAGCAGGTTCACCGGGAGCAAATGGTGTAGATGCCGGCTTTGTCTATTTTGACGGATTCAAAGCAGATTTGAAATGCGCAACGTGCCACACACCTGGCGTGGATACAGCATTTTTTGTCGCGGGACGCGTAGCAGAACAAGCCAATTCAAAACATTCCATTGGCGGCGATGTTGATCGTAATGCAAAAGATTGTGCACGTTGTCATACAACAGAAGGTTTGCAACAGTATGTAGCCGGAAAACCTTTAACAGATATTTTACACCCAAGCGCACCTGGTTGCTTTGCATGTCATGCGCCGCATGGCACCGGTGATTTTTCGTTAAGAGTAACCAATGCTGTTACAATGTTGTCTGGTGTAGACGGTGTTGCAGATTATTCATACACAACGACAAATAAATCAACCAATATGTGCATTACATGCCATCAGCCACGTGCAATGAGTCCAAAAGCACCTGCATACACAAAAACAGCGGCTACAGATTCATTAGTGTTGACAAATTCAAGATGGTATAACCATTATGGCATACAAGGACCGTTGTTAATTGGTAAAGGTGGTTACGAGTTTGCCGGTTATAATTATCCTAATTCGACTCACCAATCAATGGCAACAGCCGGAACACTTGAATGCGCAACCTGCCATATGCAGGAACCAATCGGCGGCGGCGCGACAAAAGCTGGTGGACACACAATGAAATTGGAATTTGATTCACACGGAACACCAACGGTTGTTGTGACTGCTTGCAAAAAATGTCATGCAGACATTACATCTTCAGCAACTTCTTTAACAATGTCACGCACCGCTTTCGATGATTATCGTAAAGCAAGTGGTGTGTCACGCAGTGTTATTGCGAAGAGTCTCGATAGTCTGAAGACATTGCTGATTAACAAAGGTTGGTACGATCCAGCTACTGAACTCGTTAAAGCAAGTTCAAGCAAACCGTTAGTGATCAAACCTGCATACAGAGCAGGGGCACTTTACAATTTCTTCTTTGTAGAACATGATCTTAGTGAAGGTATTCACAATTCAAAATATGCAAAAGCGTTGCTCGATGCATCCATTGCAGAAATGAATAAACCATAATTTTTTCCTCCCGGGAAAAATTGCAGGAACACTTCTTATATCTAATAATCCGTCTCGCTTTCAGCGGGGCGGATTTTTTGTTTTTTTTGGAAACCTCGAAATATTTCCATATCATTTACACATAAAAAATAATGCCAACCTTGAAAACTTTCGGAATAATTTTGTTATTTTGGGTTCACCTGATGTCTGCTCAACAATTGAGAGTGACGATCCTTGTTGAACCATCGGTAACGGCAAGAGATTCCGGATTGAACGTATTTATTGCGGGGAATAGATCTGAATTTGGGAAATGGAATCCATCTTCGATCAGATTGGAAAGAATATCAGATTCTCTTTGGAAGTTCGAATCAAATTTTGATACTTTATCTTTTCTGGAGTTTAAGATCACTGCTGGATCGTGGGAACAGGAAGCACTATTTGATAGTAACAAATCTCCAACGAACACTACTTTACAAGTAACGAAAGATACAACATTGATCATCAGACCATTGTTTTGGAAGAGAAGAATTTTACAACAAAAGCCTGAACCGATGATTCGCGGGAAGGTCGATTACCATCGTCAACTTGGCGGAGATGGACTTAATCATAACCGCGATATCATTGTCTGGCTCCCGCCGTCGTATGAAAAGAACACCAAGAAACATTATCCTGTGTTGTATATGCACGACGGGCAGAACATCTTTGACCCAACCACTGCGTTTACCGGTTATGATTGGCGTGTTGACGAAGTTGCCGATAGTCTGATAAGAATGAAGGTTATTGAAGAGATCATCATCGTAGGAATATATAATTCACCAGATCGGCTGCCTGAATATTCTGATTCAGAACTTGGTTCTGCTTATATGAATTTTGTTATCAATGTAGTGAAAGCATTAGTGGATTCTACGTATCGTACAAAACAAAGCAAAGAACATACAGGAATTATCGGTTCATCATTAGGCGGATTGTCCTCATTATTGTTTGTCTGGAAACGACCGGATGTATTCGGAATGGCCGGTTGTTTGTCGCCGTCATTTTGGTATGACGATGAAAAAACGCTGAAAGAAATCCGTGAATATTCCGGACATAAAAAGCATATCAAGATTTATCTGGATTGCGGCGGACGCGAGAAGGAACTGATCAGCGGCTACAAACGAATGGTAGAGATCTTAAAAACAAAAGGATATAAAAAAGGAAAAGACCTTGATTATACGTTTGAATCAAATGGAACGCACAGTGAACATTATTGGGCAAAACGCGTATGGCGACCGCTGGTGTTTATGTTTGGAAGACGTTGATAAGCAGGGGTTAGGTATTAGGCGTTAATGGGGAGNNAGAAAATTTCTATCACCTAACACCTAACACCTAACACCTAACGCCTAATTCCTAATAGCTGCATTCTTCTTCAATGACTCTTTCTCCAACTTCTTCTTATACTCGATCATCTTTTTCATCAATTTTTTGTCGCTGATTGCAAGCATTTGTACTGCAAGCAATCCTGCATTTTTCCCGCTGCCAATTGCTACAGTTGCTACAGGAACTCCACCCGGCATTTGTGCGATCGAAAGAAGTGAGTCCAATCCATCTAATGATTTTGTTTTTATCGGAACACCAATAACAGGAAGAGGAGTGTGCGATGCAGACATTCCGGGTAGATGCGCTGCACCTCCGGCACCGGCGATAATAATTTTAATACCCCGTTTCACTGCAGATGAAGAATATTTCGCCATGAAGTTTGGTGTGCGATGTGCCGAAGTGATCTTCATCTCGTACGAGACACCAAATTCATCGAGAATGAATGCCGCTTCCTGCATTGTGGGAAGATCGGAATCGCTTCCCATGATTATTCCAACAATAGGTTTTTTCATAAAGTTTTTTGAGATATCCGAAAATTCCATGGAGTAATGCTGTAAGTTTACAATAAAATATACTTCGTCGCGTGTCGCAATTATTGTTCATCCTGAGAAAGTCCCGATTTGTATTTTAATCGGGACGCACCGAAGGATGATAATATCGAATTGCG
>DMPG01000103.1:13837-14615 GCA_003456055.1 Bacteroidota bacterium
GACATTTTGAAATCTATAAACTAATTTTCTCTTCAATTGCTGTCGCAGCTTTTAGGATCTTCTTCAGATTATCACCAATAATCGTGACATGACCCATCTTCCGTCCAACACGCGATCCATTCTTACTATAAATGTGCAAATGAACGTTAGGATCTTTCAACGCTGTCTGGTAAGCATCGATCGATTTTTGCGGGTGTGGTTTCCCTAATAAGTTTACCATCACCGCGTAAGGTTTTATCATTTCCGTAGAANNAGCACGAATATGATTTTCGAACTGTGAAGTGACGCACGCATCGATCGTATAATGACCGGAATTATGCGGACGTGGGGCCATTTCATTCACCATGATTGAATTATCATCCGCCAAAAACATTTCTACACCGAACACGCCGAAACCTTTTACCGCTTTGACCGATTTAATAGCAATGCTTTCAGCAAGGGCTGAGGTTTTTTTCGAGATCGGTGCCGGTGCAATCACAGTATGGCAGATATGATTTCTTTGAATTGTCTGTACAACTGGATAAACTTTGATTTCCTTCTGTGTTCGAACGACCATGACGGCAAGTTCCATTGTGAAGTTCACGAATGATTCAGCCATGAGGTTGCTATGACGATCGGACAAATGTTTTACTGCAGTATTATAATCCTTTTCGTTATTGATAAGAGCATTTCCATAACCATCATATCCCATTTTGCGGGATTTCAGAATGAATTTTGGACCAAGAATTTTTTCAATTTGTGCATAGGTATGTTGCTCTTTCACTTCAACGAATGTTGC
>DMPG01000164.1:0-1580 GCA_003456055.1 Bacteroidota bacterium
TATACTTCGTTACACCGGCAGCTTCTTCAAATAATCGACGACGTTCATCCGCTTTATCACTTAAGATCGTCTCGACCATTTTCAATTCGATAACTGAATATGCATCCGAACCCATACCGGTATCCATGAAAAGATCTTTAATGTCTTTTAACCGGCACAGTGTTTTGTTCAGATAATATTCCGATTCGCCGGAACGATAGACACGGCGCGTGATGACAACCTCTTTATATTCGGAAGGGAGTATTCCTTTGGTATTTTCGATGGTCAATGAAACATCTGCCATTCCTAACGGCTTACGATTCTTTGTTCCATTGAAGATAACATCTTCCATTTTATCGCTTCGTAAACGACTCGGTTTTTGTTCGCCTAACGCCCAGCGGATCGCATCAACCACGTTCGTTTTTCCACAGCCATTCGGACCGACAATTGCAGTGAGTCCGGCATCAAAAGACAAATTGACTTTGTTTGCAAACGATTTAAAACCGACTATTTCTAATTTGGATAGATACATTCGTTAACAATAAAAACTAATTTACAAAGGGAAGAATGTGCGTTGTGAAATATTCCAAATACAAAGAGAGAGAATACATGTAATCAAAATATGCATAAACACCACCAATGATGATGAGCAGCATCGTCACGCCAATCATATACATTTTTGGAGTATAGATATGATAAATAACTGAAATACCTTTTAATGTGCGGAAATATACCCATGCAGACATAAGAACAACCATGCTTAATATCCAAGGGACATAGGCATCACTTTCAAGAACGCGATACAAGATCATACCAACGGGAATAAAGAATAACCACGGAAGAGCTGTCCACACTGCGATCGAATATGAATGAAATAGCCGAATTTTAACTCGTGCCATCAACGCCAATAACTGAATGAGTACTGTCAGACCCAAGAACCAGCCGACCATAACACCGGAAAGATATCCAACACCAATCATTGGATTCCACGACATTGCGATGACAATTCTTTTAAAACCATCGGATAACAGATATGAAAAAAAATAGTCCAGAACTACGCTTGTTTTAAAATGGTGAAGAATGCTGGAGAATATGACAGAAAAAGTGATTGCAATGATGAATGCAGTCAGTGTAGTATGAAACAACGGAAGCGTGAATTGATCTCGAATATCCGCAAAAAAATTATATGAATTAAAAATTGCACGGCGCGTACTTTCACGAAATCTTCGATTACCATTGACAAGCCACGCGGCGATAATAAGCAGTGTTAGACCGATAATCACATATGCATACGGAGAAACCGGTACGTAATTCCCAATAGGAAGAGCAGAGATTTTTTGGTCGTGATAAATAGAATGAACGACGTCATACGCACTCTTTTTCCCGCGGTCTAATTCTACAATCCCTGTCGTATGAACGGTTGGGGTTGTAGGTTTAATATGCATGATCGGCCGATCACTGTTAAAATCATTGAACGCAAAAACCATAGAACCGGCAAGATTCATTTCTTTGATCACTGCATACCGCTGCTGGATATACCGAGCCTGAGCTTCTTGAGAATTAGGATCACTGTATCCGTTTCGATTTCCTTTTTCTACTGC
>DMPG01000164.1:1598-4132 GCA_003456055.1 Bacteroidota bacterium
CGTAATTTTTTTACTTCAATATTTGAAAAACTGATCGCGCAAATATCCGCAGCAGTTGTCTCTCCATCTTCAATGCCGCGTGTTATAAAATAGGTCAAACGATCATCAATCGATTTTGCGGTATGATGCAGTTGCGAAACAATATTTTTTTCCATGTCACTTGAAAAACCTGATCCCTCTCCCAATCCCCATCCAATGACCGATGGATTATGCCGGTCACGTTCGATCATATCCTTTAGATAACTATTAACGAGTGCTTTATAATTCTCTTCATCAAGAATTTTTGCCGGGATCTCAAAGTTTGGAATTTCTTCCAGCACCAACAGACCGTATCGATCGCACAATTGGATAAAGAACGGATGCGGAGGATGGAATCCGACACGAACTGTATTCGCGCCAAGATTTTTAATCAATGCTACATCACGTTCCATCTCTTCATACGTTAACGCACTGCCATGGAATTCCGAATCTTCAATCCACACAACCCCGCGCAGATTGATCGGTGCTCCATTGAATAATAGATTATTTTTATCTTTCGTAAAAGTTCGTATACCAGTGCTTACACTGACCGCATCAATCAATGAATCCTTTTTCCCTTCAACGGCAAGAAGGGAAACCGTTAGCGAATAAAGTGCAGGCAAATCGGGTGACCATAATTTTGCATTAGGTATAGAGACGGAAATCTGTGCTGTCACCGTAGTATTTGATTGCGGAACGATGGAAACATTGATTGGTTTCCCAATGACATTTTCATTCTCGCTTTCAGAGACTACCGTTGAAAGTTGAAATGATTTATTGGATAATTGTGCCAATGCCTGAAGGTCTTTTGCAGAGACCGTTGCAGTAACAAGTAATTTTGTGGACTTTGGTTCAATCGCCAGTACAACAACATTGACCTTCTCTATTCGTAATTTTGGCGCAGCCACAATGAAAATATCACGGGTGATGCCGTTGTAATTTTTCCATCCGCTCACTTGAGGACGCAATGGAAATGTCGATCGATGATTCAACACATTGTCAACGACAACACGAATGACATTTTCTGAACCGATTTGGATGATATTGTCAGGAACCGAAAGTTCGAATGAAGTATATCCTCCTTCGTGTCGTCCTACAAACGTCTCATTGATATACACTTCCGCTTGATAATTTATTCCATAACAAACGATTGTGAATGCATTATTCTGGATCGACAGTTCGTCAACGGAAAAATTTTTCCGGTAGATGATCTTTCCTTCATAATTTGCTGAAGCAGGAATTTTGACTTGCTTCCACGAGACGCCGTTATCGAGTGAATAATTCCATTCGCCTGAAAGGTCTATAATAGAGCGCGAAGATGATGTATATGACAAAACATTTGGATGCGACGGCGTGCCATTTTCGAGGAACAACTGCTGGGAAAATAGAGTGGTTGCGACGAGGACTGAAACAAACAGATAAATTGATGATCGAAAGAGCAATTTGTTCAACTATTGATCCGAAGTTGTTGAATTTTCGTTGTTTTAAGGGATTTTACTTTATAAAACAAACTAAATATAACACACGAACCTGCTGAAACCAAGTGATATTTTTGAATTATCAAGAGACAACAAAGCCTCAAAACTACAAAAAAATAGTTTTTGAGGCTTTTAAGATTGAAGTTCGCTATGCAGCATTAATGATTGCTAAGAATGAATCTGCTTTCAGACACGCACCGCCGACTAGTGCTCCGTCAATATTTGGTTGGGAAAGTAATTCTTTCGCATTATCAGGTTTTACACTTCCTCCGTACTGAATAATTACCTTTTCTGCGGTGGTTGATGAGTATAACTGAGAGATCAATGTGCGTATCAACAAATGGACTTCTTCTGCCTGTTCTTTTGTTGCCGTTTTACCGGTTCCAATCGCCCAAACCGGTTCATATGCAATAATCGATTTTTCAACTTCTGATGCAGATAAACCAGCAAGAACTCCTTTTACCTGAGTTGTTAAGATCTGACTTGTAATATTTTTTTCACGCTCTTCAAGAGTTTCACCAACACAAATGATCGGAACAAGTCCGCCGGATAAGACCTTCTTTGCTTTTTGATTGATGATCTCATTGGTTTCCGCATGATACTGCCGGCGTTCAGAATGTCCGACAATCACATATTCACATCCGACAGATTTCAGCATCGGCAGTGAAATTTCTCCTGTGTATGCACCGCTGTCAAATAACGAAACATCCTGCGCACCGAGTTTGATCGATGTTCCTTTGATCAATTGCTGAGCTGTCATTAACGAAGTATATGGCGGACAGACAATAGCTATTGTTGACGATGAAGGTTTAATGGCGGATTTGATTCCATTGATGAGGTCAGTTGTTTGGGAAATGTCATTGTTCATTTTCCAGTTTCCGGCAATAATTTTTGTGCGCATAATAGTAGAAGTCTTGAAGTAGTGAAGAAATGGAGTCGTGAAGACCCGTTATTTAAATTTTTTCTGTAAACCATACAGCATTGCAACAAGTTCGTTTATTTGTTTGTATAAATTGTCACGCAATTCTTTTTTGATAT
>DMPG01000039.1:0-1572 GCA_003456055.1 Bacteroidota bacterium
ATTAGCGTCAGTCCAACCAAACAGATGTTCTATTGTTTTGGCTGCCATCGAGGCGGCGATGTGGTAAAATTTGTAATGGAATACGAAAAATCCTCCTATATAGAAGCATTGGAAATTCTTGCTGAGCGTGCAGGTATTTCAATTACTCGAACGGAGGAAGCCTACGAATCCGCAAATGAGTCGGAGAAAATGTACAGCGTTATGTCGTTTGCCGCCCGTTCATTCTTTACAAATCTTACAAAGACTACCGAAGGAGAATTTGCACTGAATTATTTTCGCGAACGCGGTTTCACCAACCAAACAATGACAGCATTTGGGCTTGGATATGCATTACGCGGATGGGATTCATTACTGAAAATAGCACAAGAAGAAGGAATCGATCCGGAACATCTGGAAAAAGTAGGACTTGTTCGCCGGCGAGAGGATGGTGGAAATTATGATACGTTTCGCGGTCGGGCGATGTTCCCGATCTTCAATACCAATGGCAGAGTGATTGCATTTGGCGCACGGAAACTATATGATGATGACAATCTTGGAAAGTATATCAATTCATCTGAAACTCCCATCTATCATAAAAGTAAAGTGCTCTATGGACTTTCGCAGGCTAAGGATGCAATTCGTGAACGGGATTTTGTAATATTGGTTGAAGGATATGCAGATCTTATTTCAGTCTATCAAGCAGGTGTAAAAAATATTGTCGCATCCAGTGGAACAGCATTAACAACCGAACAAATTCAACTTATTTCTCGTTATACAAAAAATATCACGTTAGTGTATGATGCAGATTCTGCCGGTGCAAATGCAATGATGCGGGGAGTGGATATTATTCTTGAAGGGGGGCTTGATGTGCGGATCGTGCAGCTTCCCGAAGGGGAAGATCCTGATTCGTTTGTGCGTAAGAACGGCGGTAAGGCGTTCGAAGAATTGTTGAAACGATCGGTAACATTTATTGATTATAAAGCGAACGAATTTCAACGAGCAGGGAATTTTGATTCACCGGAAGGAAAAGCTGAAGCAGTGCGCGGACTTGTTCAATCAATTGCAAAGGTTGGCGACCAGTTGAAACGTTCCTTCTTTATCAAAGAGATTGCCGAGAAATATAATCTGTATGAATCAATGTTATACGGCGAATTAGAAAAATCGACCCGTCGTGTTCCACAGAAATTTGTGGAAACGGTAAAGACGGGAATCCCTGAAGAAGAACGCGCAACGAATGAGCGTAAAGTGCTTGTTGGTGAAATACCGATGGAAGAAAAAGAGATATTATCGGTAGTGCTTGAAGCTCCAAAAGAAATGGTTCCGTTCATTTTTGGTAATTTGCACATAGAAGATTTTGTCCATCCGATCTCCAAGAAAATATCCGAACTTATTCTACACATTTTTGATGAAACAGGTGATGTTGATATTAACCATCTTCTTTCATTACTGAGCGACGATCAGGAAAAGACAATGATTGCCAATATAACATTCAACCGATATCAACTTGGAGAACGGTGGAGCAAGATCGGAGGCAGACCAAGTGAAACCCGATTGTATGATTCCGCGCTAGGATCGATGAAATCGTTGAAGAAA
>DMPG01000039.1:1604-3130 GCA_003456055.1 Bacteroidota bacterium
TAAAACGACAACAGGAAATTCATACGTTGTTGAAGGAAATTGATGATTGGAAGTTATCGAAGGGGTGATACAGGCATGAGCAACGAGTCTTTTTATGAAAAATTGACGCCCATCGATAATTTTGTCGTCATCTCAGATCCGAAAATATACACCGAAATGCCCGATGATTGGCATATTGCAGTTTCCGATGTTAAAAATTCCACTGAATTGATCCGCAACGGACGATACAAAGATGTAAACCTGATTGGTGCATCAACAATCATGGCTCTTCTGAATCTTAAAAAATCTTTCTCTATTCCATTTATCTTCGGCGGAGATGGTGCGTGTATCTGCATTCCTGAATCGATGGTTGACGAAGCAAAACAATCTCTTCTGGCAACAAAAGTAATGGCAAAAGATTTGTACGGAATTGAAATGCGCGTAGGAGTTGTTCCGATTCGTTTTATTCGTGAACAGGGATACAACGTTCTAGTTGCGCCATGCCGTTTGTCAAAATCGTTCGATCAGGCGGCATTTAGCGGGGGTGGTTTACAATTTGCAGAAGATTGTCTTAAAGATCCGAACACTGAATCTCAATTTACACTCAAGGCTGGAGAGAATACGCCCACAGCGGATTTTTCCGGACTGGAATGCCGCTGGCAAAATGTTCCGAGCAAGCAGGGAGAGATCGTGACTCTCATTGTTCAGGCGCTTGGCAAAACGGATAAAGAAAAAAATGAAACATATCGTGAGATCATCGGAATGATCGGTGCGATCTACGGAAACGATGCTAAATGCCATCCGTTACAGGAAGAACTTCTTGCAATGTCGTTAAGTGAGCAGCAGCTTGCCGGAGAATCAAATATCAGATCATATTCAAAGGGATTTTTCTACAGGATCTGGTACTGGTTCAAAATTCGTTACGGAGTGTTGCTTGGAAAATTTCTGATCTCCCGGAAGATGAAGACACAATTGACCGATTGGGGAACGTNNCAAATTGGGGAATGTATAAAAAATCGCTGATTGAAAATACCGATTTCAAAAAATTTGACGATAAACTTCGGCAAGTTCTTTCCGGTTCAATTGAGCAGCGCGAACAACTCACTTTGTATCTAGAAAAAAAATATCGCGCAAAAGAATTGGTCTATGGTATCCACGCTGCTTCCAGTGCATTGTTAACATGTCTATTGTTCAATTACCATCATGCTCATGTCCATTTAGTAGATTCGGATAATGGCGGTTATGCTATGGNNTGGCGGCGATACAATTGAAGGAGCGGTTGCTAGCTTTGCATTAATTCCATTTCTTTTGTTAAATAAAAAACCCGAGTCTAATATCACTCGGGTTTTTCGTTTTTAAGTTTTCTCAATCTGTGAAATTCAAAAATAATGGGTTCCCGCTTTCCTGTCTGTCAGGCAGGCGCGGGAATGACGAAGATAGGTTTACATCTTTGAAATTATTGCATCTCCAAATTCTGAACATTTCACTTCTTTTGCACCATCCATTTGCCGTGCAAAATCGTACGTTACAGTTTTTGCAGCGATCGC
>DMPG01000228.1 GCA_003456055.1 Bacteroidota bacterium
AACCACTTTCACCTCTTTGCGTAACATCAGTTATTTAAAATTCACAATGAATTTAATAGAAATAGCCCGTTACAAAAAAAAAGCGGACAAATGTCCGCCCTTATTAAAACCTGACTCCTCCTAAAATACAAACCTTGTCAAGTCCCAAAGGGACACCGTTGGTGGTTATGAAAATATTTTGCCAAACCTTGACAAGGTTCAAAAAACTATTTCATCAACAGTAATTTCTTTGTTGTTGCAAAGTTTCCTGCTTTGAGAGTATAGAAATAAATACCGCTCGAAAGTTTTGTTCCATCGAATTGCACATTGTATGTTCCTGCTTCTTTGATTTCGTTCACCAATGTTGCGACTTCTCTTCCCAATGCGTCGAACACTTTCAGGGTTACATGATTGTTCACTGGTAACTGATAACTGATCATTGTCAAAGGATTGAACGGATTCGGATAATTCTGGAACAGTTCGAACTCGCTTGGAATCACCTTAGTATAACTATGAACACTTGTTGTTGGATCGTTCTTAACCTTTAATGAGTCATCTATCGTTCCATTGTTTCCATGATCGATCAGAATTTTCATTGTAGTATCCGTGGAAAAATCATTCCAGTTCGGCACGAATGTGAATCCTGAATTTTTTTCCATTTGGATTTCTCCCTTTGAAAAGAGCTCCAATCCCTCTTTTGAATTGTGTTCGATACGGATATCAAATTTTGTTGGTGCTGTTCCGGTATGAGAAAGTTGAAGTTGATCATTCACAATTGCTCCGACCGATACTGAATCTCCTTGCTGCATATCGAAATTTCTTAACCTGAATATCTTCTCCGCTTTCTGTTCTTCTACGACAATCTTCATATCTATTTTTTTCGGTTCGGAATCGCTATTGACTATACGCATTGAGCGATGATCGTTAATTTCTAACTGATCTGTCTGAAGAGATTTAATACCGCGATGCTGATAAGTCATCACCGAAGAGTCAGACAGCAAACTGAATGAAATTGTTGAATCTATTGCTTCACCCAAAGTAATTGTATAGCGACCGGGCGGCAGAAGGTAACCAATTGGAGGAGCTTCTTTGGAATTCAATAGGATTTTTGACCGAGCACCCGGAATTTCGTTGAACAATTTTTGATCTTGGTATCCGATTCTCTTTCCTTCCAAATCTTTGATAATAATTGACGACCTGGAAGAAGAATACAGTTCCCAGTGTTTCGAAGAGGTAAGGTGTTGTTTGCCTCCAGTAATTACCGGCGGACCAAAGGACGACACTCTATTCGTCAATGAATCTTGAGTGTAGTATGCTGAAACTGGATCTAAAAGGAACAATCCTTTATCACTCCCCCATCCGGGCCAGTTTGAGTAATCCCACGTATCGGCAACCGTATCGACTTTAATTCTTGCATTATAGTCGGTATTATAACTGTTGTCATAGACCGAGATCCAATAGTTCCGGGGATTGACTGTATCGTGTTCAATTTTATACGCGACGATTATATGCGAACCTTGATCTTTTGAGTGTTTATAAATATTCAAGGTCTTAACATCTCTTGAATCATTAAGAAAATCATTTCGTAGTTCTTGAAGTGTCTGTGTCGGTGTAGTAGTATTCCATCTCGCTTCGATATGTGCATCGTGTGTGGCACCGAACTGATAGATGAACAATTGATTAATTACAAGTCGCACACTGTCGGTACACAAAACACCATCAAGCGTGCTAAAACTTGGTACCTGCGGAAATGCAGAAAGGAAACGGCTCTTATCATCAAACGCCATTAACGCTGCTGTTGCTATGCCAAAACATGATCCTCCCCATTCACTTTTGACGGATGACCATTTTGTCAACGCCTTCTCTTTATAGCCATACATTGTCGGTGTCCAATAGCACTGATCAACTCCAAACGCATTAACAAAATTTGGCCAGTCAGAAAAACTACTCTCTGCTGCAGTTCTAAATGGATAAAAAGTATCCTGCGGAAAAAGCTTGCCTGTTACCGGATCGACAGCGATCAGATAATTGAACTGCTTCCACCAACTCTTCGGCCACATCCATTGTGGTTCATTCCCGAATGAAAATTGATCGCGCGGCTGCATAAATTTTTCATACTGACCGGCAGCATTTATCCGAGTTAAATATGTTCCTTTCACTTTGAACATACCGCTGGCACCTTTTGCTGTGTCGGTTGCTTCCTTCACAGTGATTATACATTTTCTCGACATAATGCTGTCCGGCATTCTCCATCCAAATGATCCGGAGTTTCCCGGAATTCCATGAGCAATCTGTTGTTGCGTTACGCCGCTATCCGTGCTGAGAAAAATATTGACCGAGTCGATCTTTTTGCGCGTTATCCAACGAATGGTATCCACGGTTCCTGCGAGCCAGAAAGAACCTTTGACCGGATTCCAAACTTGAATGGCGGGACCTGCATCGAGTATAACCCTATAGCCGCCGAAACGTCCAAGTGAATCTACTCCATAACCAACAATAACATTTCCGTCAGCAGAAATTCCGGTCGCAGTCCACAATTCGCATTTATTCAGATTTATTTTGTAATTATTTTGAAGAAATATTTTCAAATCCTGAGCGACAGTACCGCCCGCATCCCAGATAATAGCAATTTGATTCGCCCCTGCTTTGTTCATGTATCCTGCTATACGCTTACCATCAGCAGAAATGACTGTGGAATACGTTTTACTACCGAGACTAATCTTTCCGCCGGCAGCAGTTAACCTGTAAGACCAGTACGGGCTAGGATCAGTTACATTGACAATAACATCGTTACCTTTTCTTGAGGCACAAACGGCTCTACTGTATGGCGGCCATGAAAATCCCAGATAGCTCTTTCCGGAATTATCCCACTTTACCGCTGTCTGTGCTGAAACAGTAGCAGTATAGTCACTCCCTACAACCACAGATCCGTCAGGGGAGATTCCGAACGCACCACTTACTTTATTAATACCCGGAAGGTGACTTGGACTGCCGCTTATCCAGCGAGATGCACGAGCATCACTGCCTAAATACGGAATACTCCCCCACCCATACGGTTTCACCACATAGGTGGAACATATATTGCCGACAATATTATTTCCTGATGAATCAACTGCATATGCCAACGATACATTATGACCCATCGATGGCAGTTCAGTAACTGCACCGAACATTGACCAGCGAACTGCATGGACCAAACTCTGCAATTGACCTCCCGGCACTGTGATGGTGTCGCCAACAGAATATCCGACAATCACCGAACCATCGTACGAAACACCATTTGCACTACTTCCCGCATTGGGAAGAGTTGGCCTGAGATGCTGCAATGTAGCCATCCCTGTTTTATCACTCCAACTGATTGCCTTACCATCCTTCGCCCCAACAATCACATTCCCGTCCCCCGAGAGAGCACTAGGGATCATTCCCCCAAGCCAGGTGAATTGGCTTAATCCGGCGGCGGATTTGATACTATAGATTTTTGTAGTACTCGTTTCTCGATCACCGGCTTGCCCGAATAAAAAACTGATCATTAGAGTAGTAACAATAAAAAATGTAGTTAGACTTTTACAAAAATATTTCATGGTTTTGATCCTTACTGAATGTGTGAAGTATTACAAACAATTCTGGCGAAGATTTTTTACTTAAATGAAACA
>DMPG01000322.1:0-3067 GCA_003456055.1 Bacteroidota bacterium
GGCATCGCTCAGAGGGGAGTTGAATTTTTTGCTACTCAAGTTTTGTAAATAGCAATCCCCTCTGTGTGTGGGAAAGCGTGTTGGGGAGAGGGGAAAAAGGGGTGTGTAAACAACGGAACACGGAATGAAACGCAAAATAATCCCATACAATCCAAAACTAAAAGAAGTTGCACGAACACTTCGCAATAACAGCACGCTCGGCGAAATATTGCTTTGGAAACAATTACGCAACAAACAAATGCTTGGCTTCGATTTTCACAGGCAAAAACCACTTGATCAGTTCGTAGTAGATTTTTACTGCAATGAATTATCCCTTTCAATAGAAATTGACGGAAGTTCTCATACGACAGAAGAAGCGATTGAAAAAGACAAAGCTCGTCAAGAACGGTTAGAATCATTCGGAGTAATATTTTTGCGTTTTACTGAAACAGAAGCAAGAAATTCTATGCGCACTGTTTTAACAAAAATTGAAGATTGGATTACAACACATACAAAGAAGTAAATCGCGCTAAATTTGTTTTACTACACACCTCCGAAGGAGTCCTTCGGACCCAGCCCCTCTCTCAAGCGCCGCAGGCATCGCTCAGAGGGGAGTTGAACTTTTTGTAATTTAAGTTTTGCAAATAGCAATCTCCTCAGTGTGTGGGAAAGCGTGTCGGGGAGAGGGGATTATGGCTGTATAAATTTTGGCTTTGCTTCAAGTATCAAAAAAAACAATAAAAAAATCTTGATAACCCCCAAACTCTTGATTATCTTTTAAGGGAATTTAATTTAAACTGTCGAAATATTTAGCAATTTCAACTGCGGGTGTAACTCAGTTGGTAGAGTATTTGCTTCCCAAGCAAAATGTCGCGGGTCCGAGTCCCGTCACCCGCTCACCGTTCCATTAAGGGAAAGCCGATTGGCTTTCCCTTTTTTTGTGATGTTATCAGTTGGTTAATTTTTTTTGTATATTTATTCTACGTATGGCAGAGAAAATCCTTGTTGTTGAAGACGACAGCAATATAGAGCAATTAGTTACATTTAAGCTGAAGAATGCCGGTTTTCAGGTTCATATTGCGCATAACGGGGTCGAAGCATTGAAGTTTTTGGAAAAAAATATGGTAGATCTGATCGTGACCGATATTATGATGCCTATTATGGGAGGGAAAGAATTAGTGATTGAGTTGAAAAAAAATCCTCAAACGAAGGCAATTCCTGTTATTATGCTTACTTCCCGCACACTTGAAAAAGAGGTCGTTGAAGGTTTTTCGCTTGGAGCTGAAGATTATATTAAAAAACCATTCAGTCCACAAGAACTGATCGTACGGATAAAAACAGTTCTCGCCCGCAGAAAGTCCTAACCTGCAGTTTTATGACACGCTCAAAAAAGCGGTTCACCTATACTCACAAGATATTGATCGCAATTGCAACGGTGTTGATCGTTGTGTTTGTCGTTCCATTCATCGTTTGGTATTTCGTTCCAACACGTCCGATCTCCGTTGTCGTCATCGATAAGACGACCGGTGCAGATTTTCGTGAACATCGCTCCTTTTTTTGGCTGATGCATCATTGGAAATACACCAAATCCGATTCGCAAAGTTTTTATAACGACCAAGAAGATTTTTACGGTTTTTTCCCTCAGGATAGTACGTATAGCGATCCATCGCACTTACGGCTCTCGAATGCAAATCTTCTGTATATCACCGACACCTACGGTGTTTATACGTACCCGTTAGGATTTGAAAATTATGAAAAGATGTTGTCAGACGAATATTTACCAATACAACTTAAATACGGCGGATTAACCGGTGCGGAACTGGATAGTATTGAAGCATTCAAGAAATCCGGAGGGATGTCGATAGCAGAATTTAATACGTTGCAAGATCCGCAAATGAGGGATACGATCACTCAGCAGCGGATCGGTTCGGTATTCGGTGTTCGGTATGCAGGCGCTCTTGGAAAATATTATGATGATCTGAGAACGGCTCCCCGATGGATGAAAGAACAATATAAGCAGACGAGCGGTGAATCGTGGAATTATTCCGGAAGAGGAATTATTATTACCATTGAACAGGCGATCGGCAGTACTAAACCGGGATTGGTTATACTGGAATCATCGGACTTGCTTTCATCACCGGTTGTTTTACGAAACAGCGATCACGATCTATTAAAAAAGACCGAAGACAATGTCCCATATTTTTATTTTTTTGAATATATCACTGTAGATTCTTCGGCAAAAGTTATTGCGCAGTTTGAAATGCAGTGTACGCGTTCCGGCAAGGAGAAGATCTTATCCGCCGGACTTCCGCTTGTTTTTCCTGCCATCGTTATATCGGATTCTACTGCACGGAATCTGTATTTTGCGGGAGATTTTACCGATAACAAAGTTGAAATGCTTCTTACACAATATTGGAATGTGGAATTTTTACTCGGTAAATTATTCGCATTCTATTTCGTCTCCGATCAGACACGTTTTTTTTGGAGATTTTATCTTCCGTTGATGAAAGAAGTGTTAGGTCAATCATACAACCAAACATTGGTTGAAAAACAACAACACAACTAATAGGGAATACCACTATTTTTTTTCTTTTCGTACTGGTAACAACATTCTTTGCGCTTTTTCTGATCGCTGTCGGATCGATCGGTTTGATCGTTTCAAAGGTTCGTGAAGGAACAGTTGCATCAAAGAAGTCCAGGTGCGACATTGCCACTCAGGAGGCGTTGAATAAATATCTTTTTGCTCCAATACCAGATATTGATGTGAACGATCAGCGTGAAGAATTCATAACACATCTTAAACCATTTTTCCTCAGCTTAGAGATCGAATTGGAAAGAAATAAAACGTCACGCAGGAGAACGCGCCGTCGTTCATTAAAACGAGTGATGTTAATGCTGACATCAGAAGTCATCGGTGAAACACGGTTTCGATTGACACTGGCGTTTGAATATTTTGGTTTTATTCCGGAGACGATCAGAGAAATACAGGACTCACAATGGTGGGTGCGGGCGAAGGGATGTAAAAATGCCGGATTGATGCTGAATGAATCCGCATTGCCGTATCTTGAACGCTGTTTGGATGATGAAC
>DMPG01000322.1:3122-3347 GCA_003456055.1 Bacteroidota bacterium
ATCCGCTTATCACGATCTATTTTTTGCTTTGGCGAACATGCCGTGTCGCCTCTTGTTCAGGCAATGCGCTCCCCGCATCCAAAGATCCAGGGATTCTGCGTTGAAATATTGGGGATGCTGGGAGATGTTAAAGCAGTTCCAACTTTGCTGGAGTATATTGATTATGCTGTTCTTGAAGTGAAACACAAAAGTTTGATCGCTCTTGGAAAGATCGGTGATGACAGA
>DMPG01000386.1 GCA_003456055.1 Bacteroidota bacterium
ATCGTGACTTCGTTCAGAATGACAATAATTGTAGATTTTTTGATGTCTCGATTTATTATTTCATTCGTGCAAATTCAACGCGACGGTTCTTTGCACGACCTTCTACTGTTTTATTTGAAGTAATCGGATTGTTCGATCCGAAACCTTGAGCGATCAAACGTTTTGGATCGATTCCTTTAGCAATCAAATAAGTAGTAACTTCTTTTGCGCGATAAAGGGACATCTTGCGATTTGAGGATGCATTTCCGGTATTGTCGGTATAGCCGTTCACCTGAATTTTAATGTCACTATTTTCAATCAAGAGTTGCGATATCTTGTCCAAGATATTCATTGATTCTCGCGTAAGCGTAGCTTTTCCAAGTTCAAATGTAATTCCTTCCATCACAACGGCTTTTGCATTATTTTGCCTTAACGACTCTACAAGTTTTATAGCATCTGCAATTTTTTCTTCTACTTTGGTGGACAAATATTGGATATCAACATACGATGTTTCAAGAGCAACCGAATTGTATTTGTTACTTGCTTTCACAAATATTTTTGTGTCTTTTGCTCGGATAAAATTCTCTTCGTTAAATTCGTTTTTAATTACGGCAGAGCTTGTTTTACGATAGACCGTATCCTTTGCAGCCGATTGAAACTTAGCCGAATAGGTTATTTCATTCAATCCTTTTCTCAAAAACTCGGTGAGATTAACTGATGCAATTCTAACAAATTCCATTTCGTCGCGCATCATTGTTGACGCCATACTAAATGATGATGACCGTACTTTCAACGACAGATTGTTCGACGGCAACGGAATATTATTCACTGTGAATGACCGTTCATTGATGATAAATGCAGACTCCAGTGAATCCAACAATTTTACCGATTTGATCTTTTTCTTGGGGTCGATAAAGAGTGAGATTTTAAAGAATACTTCATCACCGGCAGAGATCAACACTGAATCTGACATTTTCGTTTGTACCGCAGGAGCAACTGTCTTTATTGCGATATCCGATGTTTCGATCTTATTCTTGTCCATGTCCAAAACGATATTCTCAACAAAAATATTTTTACTTTCAATACTACTGGTATCGGCGAAAAGTATCTTAATTGTTGATGTCGATTGCAGCACCGTTCCTTTTGTTGGCATCATCGTCAACCGAACTTTGTAGCGCAGAACACCTTCACCGACATCTTTTCCCCGCCCTAGGTTCCATTGAATGTTCTTCCCAAACACAACAGGATTGATTCTTTTCCCATTATATGAAGCACTGTTCGGTACGAGCGCAAATTTATCTGAAACTACATCGAAGATACTAATCGATTGAGCATACTTCGTCCCGGAATATGAAAACGTTACGAACATTTCTACGGTATCGATTTTAATCTTTCGTACAGTATCCTCATAAACATACTTCGGTTTTGCCTGTCGAGCAGATATCAGCCGGTTCATTTTTGACAACGACTGCCAGAGCGAATCTCCGATGTTACGTTTCAAAAAGAAATTAGCTTTGGCAATACCACCGTCAGTCACGCGAATAAAGCGTGATGTGGGATCTTTTGCAAACGCATTGTCGCCGATCAGAAGCTCACTATTTTTTGGAAGAGTCCGTTCATTCACTCTCATAACATGCTGCCCCGGTTTTACTTCTGGTAAAGAAAATTTACCATCATCACCGGTAATGATCTTCGTTCCATCCTCCAGCCATAGTTCAATATCCTTTACGCCATTTTCACCTTCATCCTGAAATGTATTTCGATTATCGTCATAGAATACCTTTCCGATGATCAATCCTTTGTTCGTAAAAACTCCGGGACGTACATCGATCTGCCAATACGAAGGTGCTGACACCAATTGAATTCCCCCATTTGACACAGCACTTGCGTGCACCGTATTCAATCCTTCACTTTCAAGTGCATCGGCACTTACTGCAAGCTGATACACGAGATATCCACTTTTGCCAGATTGGATCGTGTCGGAAAGATTCAACCACTCCATCTGATTCAATGTTGAATTGAATGTTGGTTCAACTGCTTTTCCATTGAAACGTGCCGAATTTTTCACGTAGCGAAACGCATACGGCATAATATCGTACACACCTATCGTACTGACAAACTGCGGACTTGAATTACTGATCTGTATTTGATAGGTGACAACGTCGCCAATCTCAGCGACTTTTTTATTCGCAGTTTTTAGCACTGTAAGGAATGTAGACACATTTGAATTTTCGATCATCACCAGTGAATCTTTTCTATTTACAAGAGATGAATCGCCTTTCATTAAATGTGCACTTGAAATGATCTTATACCCAGTCTTTAATGTAAAGTCAGTAACTAATTTTAATGTTACGGAATCTTCTTTGCCGGGCGGAATTGATTTAAAATAAACCGTCAAGACACTGTCAACAATCTTCGTAGAATCGGTAGCTATTGCCAGAGACAATCTGGTCATTCCGGCGGAATATATTGTATCCACAATTCTTACATTCCGCAGACTATCCGTTCCGGTATTTTTAAACCACAGAACATTACGGATGCTATCACCTGCTACAATTGAATCTTTCAAAACAGAGAATGTATTTCTAAAGTCAAGGAGTGCTTTCGATCGCACGGTTGTTATCGCAAAACTATTTGTTTTAAACGATTGAGAGTTAAACCATACACTATTTCTGATTTTTGTATCATCAGGCATATTATCTGACAATAACAATGAGAACGTTAGTGTATCACTCTCAGTGGTCTTTACCGTATCTTGAATCCATGTTATAATCCCCTTCGTTCCATCAAAGCGTACAGAATCGAAATTTCCTTTTTGAGCTTCAATGAAGGATGTATACGCCGGCAGCGTATCGATAACTGATGCAGAATAATGTTCAGTATTTCCGGTATTTTTAAGAACCACCGTATAGATCAACGTATCTTTTGCATTCGATAGCTGCTGTACGTTTGTGTTAATCGTCAAAGATGAATCCAATTGAATCTCGATTGCAAGATTAATTGTAAACGTTCCGGAAACGGTATCGGTCAGGTAACTATATCCCTGGAAACTCGGGAACTGTGAACTATCAACCGAAAGAAGATATCGTGCCGGTATCAAATTTTCAAATTTGAATTTACCGTCTTTATCTGTCACTTGTTCCGAAACTCTTGCAAGAGAGTTTTGAGCTGCAATTTTTTTAATATTTCCGGATCCTCGCAATGACCGAGAATTACTTTGCGAAACAGAATCGAGAAAAACAGTGGCACCTTCTGCCGCGACTGGCTGATTGCTGACACGATATAATATCCTTCCCGCGATGATATTCGGTATCACGATCGGCGGCAACGGAAATAGTCTCGGATCAATCTCAGAGGTTGTTGAGATCGAATCGCCGAATCGATCGATGACAAATATTTTCAATTTATATTTTGCAACATCCTTATTAAGGGGAATAAAAAATCTGCCGTTCGATTTTGTTGTATCAGCACCAACAATAATATTATTTTGGTTGTATACCTGAGCAATTGCACCTGCAAAAGGCGACCGACTTGCACCATTGACGACGACTCCGGTGACCGCTCCGGGGTACATAAAGATGTTTGTTGTGTCTTGAATTGTACCGGATGCAACCGCGCCGGCAGTTGCAGTAATCTTCACTCGAACAATTTCATTTGTTACATCCGCTGAGCGTATATAGGCAGAAACTTTTCCATTTTGAATGGTCGTTGATAATGATGCCGTATTATTAGAGAATGTTCCAAAACTAACTGCTAATTGCACAATGACTCCGTCCGGCAGCACCATGTTAACAGAATCTTTTACGATGATATCAATCTTTGAACTATCTGCGTTCACTTTCCCAAAAATGAACATCGGCTCAGAAGTAAAAAAAATAGTTTTCGGTGCAATCGGGACTATATCATTCGAAACTTTCTTATTGTCCTTTTCTGTACCGCCGGACGAGAATGTAAATGCACTATTTGTAATATTTTGTCGACTGAGATTGGGTACCGTTAGCACCGTTAGGGAAATTATTCGTTCACCGAATGCCGGAATTGTTCCAATATTCCATTTCAGCAAACGTTTATCAGCGGAAATGCTATCCGGTAAAATTGTGGAATTAACGAATGTTCCCAAATTTGAAATAGTATCGTACAAGACAGTATTATTTGACGGAATATTTCCTGAATTCTTTACAGCAATCAAATATGATATTGTTCTTCCAGAGCCAACGACTGCAGAAGATGTTGTAATGGAAAGCGCTAATCGTGGAAAACTACTAACAGTAAATGTATGATTACTGTTGACACTCGACGATAACCAATTTATTGCCCCATTTAATTGAAGTTCGGTTGATACGATTACATTACTATCCACTACAGCTTTTACCGCAACAGAATCAGTTTGATTCGGTTCTATAGCAAATACTTTCCACGTAACAGTGTTTCCGGTAATAACACCTTTTGTGGATCCTGGAACAAAGCGTAATCCTGCCGGAGGTAAAACTCCTTCAATTGAAGCAGTGTCAGCTTTTTTGTTGCCGATATTTTTGTATACCAAACGAACAACAACAGTTTCTTTTGCAAAAACAAATGCATTTGTACTTCCAAAACTCAGCTCAAAATTTCGAGCATCAAGAACAGTGAATTGTGTAGTGTTTGAACGAATCGTATCAGCCGGAAATGTCTTGAACGTATAGACCGCTTTTGCCTGGTTAATGATCTGTGCATTCGGAGCTGTTTGCGAAAAAAGTAGTCCGCCGTACATCATTACAAATAATAATGACCAAAAAATGCGGGTTGATATGTTGAGTTTTGCTGCCATCATTAAGGCATCGATTATTTTATTTTCAATTTAAATTCGATTGATCCGTTAGCGCTCACAGCAAGAGTTCCAACATTAACAGCAATCACCGTATTGTTATTTGCATCTTGTGATATATTGACACCACCGGAATTATCCGGAACCGAAACACCATTCACTTTTACACTATTCGCTATATAATTTGTTTCTGCCGGCGAAGTATCAACAATTGAAAAATTGTTGACTGCAGCACTTCCTGAATTTGAATATGCAATTGAATATGTCATCTCGGTTCCAGCCGGTTGACCACCGATCGGTAACACACTTTTTTGAATGGTAACATTTTCAACATTCATTGTTGTTACTGTCCATTCAATGTCTGATTTTGTACCATCACCAGATGATGTTGCAGTCAACTGCAATGAATCTCTGATCTGGTCAGTCTTCACTCTGGGAATTGAGACCATTGCAAAAACTCTAACACTATCACCAATTGCAACAGAATCAACATCAACTCCTGCTTTCCCGTTGGTATTCGTCAACATAGGATCGTTCAAATCCCAACTGCCGTTGTTATTTCCATCTTTAAACAATTTCCAGCCGAGAGCAAGAGAAGAAGAAGAACTGAGTTCAATAACATCTTTGAATGATCCTGAATTTCTAATGTTATATCGATACCAAGCAGTATCCAACGGTTCTTTTGAAGAGGTATTAAACATTGCTGTCACATCTACACCGTACGATGCAACACCGCCAACGGTTACAGTAGCTGTATTTGAACCAAGAGTATAGATATTTCCGTCAACAGAATATTGCACTACAAATTGGTCTCCAAGAATAGTATTGATGCTGACATTCGCATTTACTTGGACAGTCACTGAAACAGTAATTGTCATTCCAGGACTAACCGTGCCAATATTCCACGTTATCGGATTGGAACTGCTATTAAATGATCCGGCATTTGTCGTTGCAGAGATAAATGTGAAACCTCCTGCAATGATATCTGAGATCGTCACACCAATTGCAGGAACGCTGCCGTTATTTGTAAATGAAAATGTAAATGTAACATTCTGCCCTGCACCGGGGTTTGGATTATCAACTGTTACACCGGGATTCGTTGGATCAATACCGGAAGTCCTTACGGTTGTGACATAACTGCCTGTAGTTATCTTTGAAGAATCAAAATTGGATTTTAAAATTAGAACTGTCGTATCTTTCACTCCATTCAACAATTCGCCGCGCGGTACTGCAACTCTAACAATTACTTTATACTGAGCATCACTTATCAATGGTGCGGTTTGTGAAATTGTACCGGCAGCAACTTCTCCTGCCTGCAAAATTCCATCACTATTAGCATCAAAATAAATTTTGGTATTCCACCCTTTTGATGAGATGGAAGAAAGTTTTCCTCTATCACTGCCATTTCCTGAGTTGACAACCAGAACGGGATAGTCAGCATTTGTACTGTCTTTAGTTGTTGTTAAGAAATTAGCCGGCGGTATGATATTGAACGATCCTTTTTGTGCAACAATGATCGTAACATATGCCGAATACGCAGTATCTATTTGAGATCCGCTTCTGGAAGAATAGGTAACACGGGAACGACTTTGAATTACAGTTCCCGCCGGCGTTCCAGCAGCATAGAGCTCAGAAAGAATACCGCTGAGTACGATCATAAGCAAATATTTTTGCCATCTTCTTTTCATATACTCTTTATTTCGATTTTTTTTTCATCACGTTACGTATTTTCCAAAATAAATTAATTGATTGTTGCACGGAAAATAATTACTCCAACAGGAGAATTGGCATTCAATGGTCCTAGTGTAAAGGTTATAACTTTTCTTCCTGAAACGGTAGAGACTGTCACACCGTCAAGATCTTCAGTATCACTTTTACTAATTCCATCTACTGTCACCGAATTAGGAACATACGTCATACTATCCGGTTCAACTTCTGTAAATGTTACGCTGTATGCCTTTCCGTGTCCAATATTTTGATAGGTTATGGTAAACACTATTTCTTGTCCCGGTGGCTGATTTCCAGGTGGTGTTGCAACTCTCGTTAATGTAAATGCCGGTGTATTAAACGTTGTCGTTGCAATTGCATCTTGAGATTTTGACGGATCTGCAGCAGACGATACTGTGAATGTTGTTACATCCTGATCTTGATCGGATACCGCAATAGGCGCCACTGCAAGAGCTAGAATTTTTACAGTATCGGTCGATAGAACTGTGTTTACATCAACACTGCTCGGAGAACCATTTGTATTAGTTAAAAGAATATCACCTGCATTGTACACACCATATGGGCTGCTATCTTTGAATAACTTCCAGATAATAGATCTTGTTGAGCTGTTTGAAAGTTCAAGAACATCTGCCGTGTTTCCTGTGTTCTTCACACGCAGAGCATACAGCACTGTATCTTCGCGTTCAACCGATGTTGATAATGCGATAGGAGATATTTGTACGCCATAAACAGCACCAACAGCAGCAGATGGATTGTTGCTGCCTACTGTAAATGTATTTCCTCCAACCGTATAAGTGACATTTATTGTATTGTTGAGTACTGTTCCAAATGGTAATGCAGGAATCACTTTCAGTCGAATGGAGACTGTAACACTTCCACCCGGCAGAATTGTGCCTACTGTCCACGTTGCAGGAATACTTGCTCCATTAAACGTTCCTTGGCTTGTCGTCATCGAGACGTACGAAAATTGCGAAACATTAATTAAATCAGTAAGCGAGACGCTTGTTGCAGAAAGACTTCCCGTGTTTGTAAAAGTCAATGAGTATGTAACAGTATCTCCCGCATTCGGATTTGCAGGGAGAACAGAAAGACCTGATCCGATCGTAGAAAAGTTTGCCGTGTTGACCGTTGTTATAACTTTTGCATTGTTATTTTTTGTGTTATTAAAAACTGATGTCGCTGTAACAACTGTCGTATCTGTTAGACCGTTCAGCGATGCATCTCGAGGGACAAAAACTCGTACCATTATTTTATATTGTGCATCAGCTGTAATATTTGCAGCTGTTTGTGTAATCGCTCCGGATGCAATTTCTCCTGCATCTAAAACACCATCACCATTGGCATCAAAGTAGAAAACCCTGGTCCATCCTCTTGATGAAGTGCTGGATAAATTGAATTGATCTGCACCATTACCAGAATTTGTAATGGTAAGCGGATATGCGACATAAACACTGTCCGAAGTCGTTGTAGCTTCGTTAGAAGAAGGCGTTACGTTGAGTGCAGCAACCTGTGCGACAGTAATACTAACAATGTTTGAAAATACAGTGTCGCTCGCTAATCCGGAGGAAGTTGTGTAAACAACTTTGGATTGCGACTGGATGACAGTCCCAGCCGGTGTTCCGACTGCATACACGACATCATTGAACAAGGAAAAATTCACTATGACCATCAGGACTGAGAATAATTTATTTATATGTTTCATAGACACCATCTCTATCTTTTACAGAAAGGAAAATTATTTTTTATTTTATTGAACAATAACTTTAAAAGTCACTATCTTTTCTTCGCCTGCATTTAAGCTTTTTAACAATTTCCATTTGATCGTCTTCACTACGCCCAGTTGTGGAGCAGCAGCAGAACTGCGATCAAATGAAATCTGTGTTTCAACACCGCTAGCACTCCCATCTAAATATAGAAAACCAGTCGATACAGGGTTTGTAACTACAATATCACTCACACTCCCATTTCCAATATTAGTGCAAATAATTTGATAGGTAACAGTGTCTGCAGGTTCAGCCGATTCTTTGTTTGATACAGTAACGATTGAAATGTTGTTCTCATTTTTTTTATCTATTGATTCTACCATAGCGATCGCTTCTTCTTTTGTATTCGCACAATCAATTGATAAGGATAATAGCAATGATTCATTTGTCGATTTTAGCAATGTTGTCACAACGGAAATATTTTTTTTCTCAACGGTCAATTTGTCCGCCTTAGGATAAATATACCCCACCATTGGCTGCAAAGATTTTTTGCCGGAAATAATAAATCCATTGGCTTTTGTCTCTGCAGTTCCAAAAAACGGTAAGTTGATGCGAGCCGAAGAAATTGTTGATGGGTTATTCCTCAATACTATTCGTATCAATAATTTTGCAGGGATCTCTTTTGTTGATTTATCCGACGTCGCTAATGAACTTACGATTAACAAATATTTATTTTGTGACGAGCTTATTTCATATACATTCTCTGCTCTATTCCCTGAACCAGCCACTGTCGATGAAATTAGTTTTACTCCTTTGCCGGATGATTTCCCTAAAAATTCGCTGACCGATACTCCTTTTATTACTTTGCCGCTTGCATCAAGCAATTCAATGAACGGAGCATTTCCATCAACACCTTGAAAGTTTAATCCGAACGTTTCGCCATTTTTTGTTTTTGCTTGAAGTAATGGGAGCAAAGCAGCATTAGCAGTTGCTGGTTGAGCAAAATACTCCACAATATGCTGTGGAAATGATATTGCCACGCTCGCTTGTTTCTGTTGTGCATTCACCAATGATAGAATTACACACATTGCGATGAAGAGGACTGGTATTTTTTTCATAAGAATTCCTGTCTTATTAATTAATGACAACTTTATAAACAATGGTTCCGGATGAACTGCTCGGTAATATACCTAAATTGAAGCTAATAGTAGAAGGATTAACAGGTATGCCTAGTACAGCATCGGTTGTAGGCGTACCATTCAGCACTACGCTATTCGGAAGATATGCTGTATTACTGGGAATCGGTGCAACGACTAGAAAATTTGTCGCACTGCCATCACCTGAATTGCTGTACGAAATGGTATACGTTACCTGATCGCCGGGTGCCGGATTAACAGCATTGGCAGCAAGCAGCATAGCAACATTGGTAATTGTTCTGCTTGAAAGTGAATATCTGCCTGCCGTCGTCACGCTATCCCACTGCACCCAATTATTGACCGCATCATTTGAATTGACGCCAATTCTTGTCCAGACACTTAACGAATCATTATTCCAGATCCGCAATGGCGGCGTGGTTTCAGAATTTGCAGTTCCCAATTCCGCGTCTTCATAATGTAATCGTAATTTATATTGGAAACCCGATCCTCCAGCTTGTGTTATGTCATAGTACCGGTTGATGGGATTCATATACGTATTCGTTATAGCAGTACTATCGAGTGCAACCTTTACCGTCACTGAAGTTGGCATTGTACCATTGACGAAATTGATCGTATTGTTCGGCGATTCAAATTCATACGATACAGACGGAATAAACGCATGTAACCTCCTGATCTTTCCGATAATGATTCCGCTTCCCGTACGTGTTCCGGTTATTGTCACCGAATCCGGACCTGTATTCATCGTTCCCGAGGTCATTGCAAGTGAAGAAATAGTAAGACTCCCGCGAAGATTTGTACCGCTTGCATTATTCAATTCTACTGCTGAAAATGATCCGACACCGCCAATATATTGCTGGCTTGAACCATTTAAAAGTATTTTCCCCGCACCTGAATGTATCCCGTTGTTCACGACACTGTCCTTTACTGATATTGAGTTCCCGGCATCTGCAAATGTAGTACCGCTGCCGATTGTCATAATATTGTTAACTGTAAATACCCCTGCTGCAGTTTTTGTCCCGCCGCTGCTGACCCTTAAATTATTATATGTTTGCACTGTTACATTCTGACTTCCAGGTGCATCATATCCAAATGTCCCTCCGGTTAATGCAACAGTCCCTGACACTGCAGGAAATGCGGCGAGAGTACTAAACTGACCACTATATTGTGTCAAGTTTCCATTAACGGTTAGTGTATTTGCAGCAAGAATTGTTAACCGCAAAGTATCGTTTTGTAAAACTAAATTTTTTGTCGTTCCCGGAACATTCACTTCAATTGTATCTTTTCCGTTAAAAACAACATCGTTAAATGCAGTTGGCTGACTATTGGTGCTCCAATTATTATCATCACCCCAATTATAGGTCCCTGCTCCTTTTGTCCAATAAAGAATCGTAGCAACCTCACCTGTTGCAAATTCACCAAAATCAGGAATGTTAAGGCTTTTTATCCACGTAGAATTTCGGAGAGATGCAGTTGCAGCAAACCAAGTTGAGTTATATCGTTTTGCAAAAAATGCATTTGTATTTGCTCCGGCATCAAGATCACCTGCTACAAAGTTCAACGTTATATCATATGATGAAAAAATAATGTCGCTGTTTGTTAATGTCCAATAACGATTAACATCTTTATTTTGATTGATCCCCGAAGATAGAATCAGCGGATGATCTGCACCAGTTGTTGAAACTGTCAATGTCCCGCCAACGGAAACAGCATTGAATGTCAGAGTAACCGGTGCATACACTGAAGCATCTCCAACTTCAAATGTAATTGTTTGAGGAAGTGCGTTCAACGGAATTGTTTTTCGCATCTTTCCATTTACGTATCCTAACGTTTGAACAGTTGTACCGGAACTTCCGATGACTAACGTATTTGTCCCCATTCCAAATACACCGTTTGTTAATGTTAATGTACCATTAACAGTAATATCGGAAGATGAGGTCGCTCCCAAGGCATCATTAATTTCAAAATTATTATACGATCCTGTTCCCGATAATACATGAGAAGTTGCTCCGCCGTTCAATGATATTTTTCCACTGCCGGATGTTGCTGCATTATTCACAATATTTCCTTTGGCAGAGACAAGAACGCTCGAAGTACTCAGTGCCAATGTTCCTGCTGATAATGTCAATGTCTCGTTTACAATTATTGTTGAATCAGCAGTTTTTGTTCCGCTGCCGCTTACAGTCAAATTATTGAACGTGAACTTTGGAATTGATTGTGTTATTCCATTAAAATTCACAGTACTTCCGGCAATAGTGTGCCCCGTTGCAAATCCTTTTGAAAAAATTCCGGCAATGCCAATTGAACCGATTGATGGCAATAGTTTATTGAAATTGCTAAAAATTAAATTTCCGTAATTGAACGCAAGCACTGTTTGTCCGGCAGAACTTCTGTTATAGTTCACCGTACCGTTTACCGCACTCGAAAGAGTCCCTGCAGATAGCACTGCGGCATTATTTATATAGAGGGTATATGTATTTACTCCAAAATTCCCATTGGTCAATTTAAGAGTATCATTAACTGCGACTGAATCAGAAAGTGTTACTCCATTGATGTTATTTATTTCAAGATCAAAGACGCTGCGCACAGTAGGGGTTGTTGTAAATATACCTGTAACTTGAGCAGCACTTCCTTCATAAATATAATTTGCTGATGAATTGAATGTTCGTGTCGTCGTCTGGATATTCCCAGTCGCGCCGGCAGACGTTATGCCTGCAGCGGATCCAATCTTAAGGGTCGCACCCGAACTTAAGATAAAGTCATTTCCTGTAAGAATGCTAGTCCCTGTTTTTAGTATTGCGCCGTTGAACACAACAAAATTTATTGTGTTTGAAATTGTTGCTCCGCTCGTAAATATTTGATCCGATGTACCCTGTAGTGCAATGATACCTGAACCGGTACTGGATTCAGTGACTGTCCCGCCGGACAACACCAAATCTCCTTTAAGTGTAATAGAATCTGCAGCCGCTGAAGCAGAAATAACCAATGTCCCGCCTCGAACATACAACCCGCCGGTTGTTTTAAAATGCACCGCTCCGTTTGTTGATAACGATAATGTACCGGATGCAATACTGTCATTCCTGCCTACATTAATTGTTGCTGTGCCGTTACCGGTTTTCCCAAAGACAGTGCCACCGTTAACAATAAAACTTCCGGAAATATTTGTCGTTGTTGTTTGATTAGCGTACAAGACTATACTCGATGAACCGGTATTGGACGCTATAAAATCTCCTGCGACTGAAACCAAATTGCCGTTAAAAACGCTTTGTGCAGTTTGTCCGGCTGAATTCCATTTGAAATTTCCAAATGTTTGTCCTAACGAAGTCCTGAATGCATTATTTGCAGCATTTGTTGCACCGGTAATTTCGCAGGTCGAGGATGCATTCCATGTAGCGGTCGGAATTGCCGTTTGTGCAGCGTTTGTAATTGCATGTTGATAAATTCCGCCAGTATTCACTTTCATAGTTGCAGCTGTTGCTCCGGAAAATGTATTTGCAGTCCAACGAAATGTACCATTGATCACCAGTGCATTTGTCGTTGCCGCCAATGTTAAATTTCCGCCATTGACAATTAACGTCCCACCGGTTTCAACAATTGTTTGATCGATTGTAACGTTTGCAGCAACGGTAACGGTATGTCCATTTCGAACCGTTATCAATCCATCGGTACTTGTTGGAGAGGCAGCGGCGGCAACCCATGTTGTTCCATTAAATCGTTCCCATACGGTTCCAAAGTTGCTCCAATTTCCTGTTGCCTTTGTACGATACGCACCGGATGTTACTTGCAAGCCAATTGCATACGTACCAAGAGAATCAATTGAGGTTGCTTGGTTTGTTGTAGTTGTTCGTGTGCCGGCATTTGTACTATCCCAAAATGCGCCATTAAACCAATTCATTCTAAAACCAGCATTCCCTGCTACATCACAATCTGAAGCTACATACGTTAACGTTAGATTATATCCCGTACCTATGTTATAGGCAAGATTTGTAAATCGTGTTTCCCAATAACGATTGACATTATTTGTTACGTCAATGAACGAGCTGTTGATGTTTGGATGCTCTGTATTAACTGTCCGTACTGAAAGTGACCCCGTATTCGTTACATTTCCAAAAACAAAAGTAGCAGGCGTATAATTTGTGGCATCGCCGATTTCATACGTAACAGTCGTTGCACCAGTTGCAATTTGTTTTTTTAACCAGCCATTCACATGCCCTGCTGTTCTAGCTATTGTTCCTGCTGCAGTCAACGTATCAGTGTTGGTGGTAATAACACCATTGGTAAACGTAAGTGTACCATTTATTGTAACATTGCTGGATAGTACTGCTCCATTTACATCATTCAATGTAACGGATTGATATGATCCGCTACCGGAAAGTGTATGAACAATAGCTCCACCTGTCAACACCAAAGCTCCTGCTCCTGAACCAGTGATACTTCCACTATTACTAACATTTCCATTGACCGTAATGGTATTCGTTCCACCGACAAATGCTATTCCGTTTCCAATTGTAAGATTACCAGTTGCAGTAACTGCACCGCCGGCAGTTTTTGGTGTACTGTTGCTCAATATTAAATTATTATATCTAAAATTTGCTGTTGTCAAAGTTACCGTTTGTGGTGAACTGCCATTAAAGTCAATCGTGTTTCCGGTCATCACGTGCGCAGTTGCCGGATTTGGTGCTGTAAGTGTTCCAGCTACACCAACGATCGCGGATGGGAATGTTTTGCTAAATGCGCTTAATGTTAGATTGCCATAATTTGCTGCTAACACCGTTTGAACTGCTGTGCTTTTGTTATAGTTTACAATTCCTGTCATTGCGGAAGTAAGCGTTCCGCCTCCAACTACAACTCCGTTCAATGTTAACGTTAATGTAGAAACATCAAATGTTCCCGACGTCAATGCAAATGAATCTGCAACAGTAACATTATTTATTAATGATAGCGTACCGCTGGCATTGACAAAAAGTTTATTATAAGTTTCACCCGTTGGATCTGTGATGCTTTGGCTCCCAATACCATTAAACGTTACTTTGCCTGTGCTTGGTGTAAACGTACCGTTATTCGACCAATTCCCTGCTACTGCTATATTGAGAGTATTCGCATTTAATGTTCCTAAAGCAATCGTAACATCGTTTAGAACGGTTAAATTATTTGTAAATAATTGTGCAGCAACATTTGAACTATTCACTACAAAGTTATAGACCGGAATTGAACTGTTCACTCGAATTGTTGAAGCAGCCGGTGTTGAAGCATTTCCAATTTGAATTGTTCCGCCTGTTACGCTATAATTTGTGTATGAAGTATTTACAAATCCTAAATTCTGTCCACCAGGATTACCGGCTCGTTGGACGATAATTGATCCGCTGTTCATTGTAAAAACAGATCCCGGAACATTCATATTAAACGGTGCACTTGTCGTTGAAGTACTTCCGACAGTGTTTACCGTTAATATTCCGCCGCTCATTGTAAGAGTAGTTAAAGCATAACCATTTACTTGATCAAACCTTCCGGCAACATTTATAGCACCGCCGGAAAATACAAATGTTCCGCCGTTAGAGACCAAACTGTTATCCGATACACTGCCGATATTCAGCGTTCCATTCATCACTCGCACTTCACCAACAACTGTAAGACTACCGCCTGTCGTATTCAAAACTGCGGAAGTGTGATTCACTCTCAGCCCACCAATCAACGGAATTGTAACATTTCCGGTAAATGGAGTTGTGGTAACTCCCGTTGCAAGGTTAAAAATTCCGCTCGTAATTGTTAAATAATTTGTCGTAGAAGAAGAAAAATTTGTTGCAAACACATCCAAAAAATTAGAAGCACTTCCTCCTAAATTCATTGTAATAAAATAAAACCGAGTTGTAGCACCGGAACCGCTTATTGATTGTGTTCCCGATTTTATAAAATTCACACTTGCACGACTATCCGCATCTGAAGACATATCAAACGTTCCGCTATTTTGTATATTTCCGGTCGTATTCAGAACGTGGGATGACGTATTCGATGCCGTATTAACTCTTAACGTTCCTCCGCTGCGCACATCAATTGTTCCGGTAACTGAAATCGTGCGTGCCGTTGCATCATTTCCTATCTGCAAAATTCCACTTGTTCCTTTTCCAATAGTCAAGGAATTCACAGTTACATTCTGATCGATTGTTACTGTATGTCCATCATCAATAACAACATTGGATGAAGTAGTAGGAACACTTCCACTTTTCCAGGTTCCGGCACTACTCCACAATCCGCTTGTTAATGTAGTATCATTTCCTGGTGCTGTCGTTGCTCGGCTACCGGTCAACGCAGTACTTAAAGCGCCTTCTGAAACGGAATATATTTTCCAATAATATGTTGCTCCGGCCAACAATCCGGTTTGATTATAAAAAATAGTATTTGCGGCTAATTGAGTTACAAAATTATAGGATGCTCCGCCATCATCCGAACGATAGATCACATAGCCAATTTCATTTGGAGAATCATTCCAATTTACCTGCATTGCAGTTTGCGTAACACCGGTGAATGAAATTCCGGTTGGCGCAGTAGGAACAGGCGGTGTAAATGTTATGGATGTATTTGTTGCCGGAAGAGTTTGCAATGTATGCGGACCATCTGACGGATTTCCGGTAACGCCAGTATTTGAAAAAGTCGCAGAGTTCTGTGTTTGTTGAACAAGCATATTCACAGCAGTTGGCGGATTACTGATGCTTGTGCCATTCATTCCACTGGTGTATCCCTGTACAATATTAACTGTTTGCGCTGCAAAACTAAAAGTACTGATATCCATATAACCATAAACAAATGCAATTACTCCGGTACCTTCATACAACTTTACCTGATAATTAAATTGTGGACTTCCACCAGTACCGCTATACCATGGTTGACTTCGTATCCACTCAACTGTTAATACACGATTTCCAACAGTCCCCGAAGTTAAATATTTAATCCCGTTTCCAAGAGCATCTAATCCACCACCAGTTGTATCTGTTGTTTGATCATAATAGAACGGAGCGATCGTCAACGGCATTGTTCTTGTCGTAGCAGTAGCAGGTTGACTTAGATCATTATCAGTTGATCCGTATTGATTTGTTGCCGGTCCCCCATTATTGGTCGCGGATGAAAAATCGATAAATCCATTGGTTGAAACTGAGAATGTCGTATAGCGTGTTCCTAAATACCAGAAATCAAATCCAATATTAACCGGAAAACTTCGATCATCATCCTCAGCACCTGCACCGGTATATCTCCACGATGGAACAGCATTGCCGGTAAACTCAATTGAATTATACGTTATTCCGGTCGATCGTACAAGGTTGCCATTTGGTGCTTTATAATTTGCTAAACTCTGTCCAAAAAGCATTTGGATTGAACTGGTACATAGGACTACCAAAAACAATATAAATGTTCGTTGTTTCATAAAAGTGTTGAATAATATTTTGGTGCTATTTTTCATTCTATCATTTATAGATTTACCACAAAAACAATAAGGCACAAAAGATTTTTAGAAAAAGCTGCGTTTTGTAAAGTCCATAAATACCATAAATAGTTTTTCTTGGTGCCGTTGTGACTTCGTGGCGATATTTTGGCTGATGTGCATGACATGAGTTATTTATTAAACAAGTTCAATACCTTTTCTGTGAACTTCGCACGGACGGAAATGAACGGACCGGCAGACTGATAATCTTGCCCAACCAAGTCACGATCCTCTGTTCCAACAAAATTGTAGCCAACTGCTAAACGGATATTCTCAAATACGACATTACCAACTTCTGCACTGTATCCGTGTTTAATGGATGATGAATTTACTTGATCAACAATCCGTGAGTTCAAAATACGATATTCTGATGCAACGTCGAAATTATTCCACCGTAAATCATATTCTGCACGGAACAGAATGAAGTCAGTCATTGTCGACGCTTTTAATCCAAAAGCTTCTTCAGTAGCATATTTCATAGCATACTTTGTTCCGATTTCAAGACCAATGATCGGTTCAACAAATGTATGTAATGATATGATATTGACATCATACGAAGTCTGTGGTTCAACCATTCCGTTAAATTCAATTTTCTTTTCAAATTTTCCGATTGCATTCAACCAATCGATATTAACCGGACGATACGCAAGACCGATTGCGTTGTTAAATTTCTTTAACAACCCTCCGCTGAGTCCGCTGCCGATCTGATCTGCCGATAATGAACCCGACGAGAATGTGTTTGCCTGAGATTGTGCCTGTACTCTATCTTCTTCAAAGTATGTCATTTTATCAATCAATGTAAAATCATTCGCCAAACGAATATCGCCGCCGAACGTCAGGTTTCTTCGAATAGACTGAGAATTCTTTCCCGAACTCACCTTTGATGGAAGCTTTGTACGACTGTTTCGGCAGATATTCAAATCCAACAGAAATAGCATCGTTATCTGCAGTTTGAACTTCAACTATATTGCGGTCGAGCGCACGCGTTCTTTCGTATGATACATTCGAAGTAACTTCGTCCGTAAGTTGAAGTATATTTTTCAAACCAATGCTCATCTGATTTCGCTGTCCGCTGATCCCATTGTCAATTTGGTACCGTGCCATTGCAGTAGTTCCATAACCGAGTTCAGAACTGATTCCGAGCAATGAAGCGTTCGCGCCGTTGCCATAAAATTTTTGACTTATTGAAAGTGTAACCGGATCAATGATCCTATATTCTGCACCAATGGTAGAAGCAGACGGTTTTACTTCATTCTTTTCCGATGAACTGATGCTGTGTTCATATTCACCGATGATAGTAAGTCTTTCCATGGGTTTTACTGATCCGCGTAATGCAAGCACCGTTGATTGTTTTTCGCTTGAAGTTGAATCACTCGGTGTATTGTATGAAATATTTTCGACACGAGCACCAAGTGTAGCAACATTTCCAAAAGAACGTTCACCGCCGGCAATGATCGAATTGATGACGACATCTTTTCCACCGGTTGATTGAATTGTATGGTAATAATCTGTTGAAAGTTTTGTTGCTTCAAAACCATCAAACGTTGCACCCGCACCATATTTTGTTGAACCTGATTCATTATTCACTCCGCCTGCACCCATTGTTTGATTCATAAAACCATTTTCGACTTTTCTAAAATAAGATTTCAATTGAAGTTTTTCAATCGGAGAACCTGCAACATCAACTTTCCAGGCATTACCACCGGTATTGATTTCATCAAAACCGCGAGCAAATTCTCCGCCAATTGCAATCTGCTGGTTGAGAGTATACTTTGAGTTCGCACCAAGTAAAGTAAAATTACTATTTGAACGATCATGAACAACTGTTCCCCCGACATTCAATCCGGTTATAATTTCTTNNTGTTGCAATGGATGTTGTAGCCTCGTACGAAACTACGATATAGACAGGATTGCCATTCACATCAATACTTGCAACCGGCTGCTTAAAGAACAATGTTCCTTGTTGGTAATCAATCTCATAATCGCCGAAACGACTTTTTTCTAAACGGGAAAGTACAATTTCGTTGTGCAGTTTATCTCGTGTTTCAATTCGCAGTTTTTCTGTTCCGACAACGATATTGCTCTTCCCTAAGAAATAGAAACCGGAGATTCCTTGTCCGCGAATTTCATCCTGAACAACTTTGCGGTCGGTTAATGTTGCAAAAAGATCAGCCTTTTCTTCTTTCGTTTCGTAATGTGCCTTTACACCATTGAATGTTCGATCGTATCGAGCAAGTTCGTTCTGAGCAAGCCCTGTATTAAAGTCACCAAACAACGCGTAAGAGCGATTACGTTCTAATTTTACAAAGAATGGGTTGTTCGATTGCGCAGTATAATCTATCGTGCTGTTATCGCCATAGATTGAATACAACACATCGGGATCGAGTTCTTTAAATAGACGATCTTCACGACGTTTGTTATCATACGATGCTGTGAGCAAATAATCACTCCATACCGAACCGCGTCCGTAGAATGCTAAACGACCATCTCCATGTAAACCATTATTCAATTTCGATTCATTTTTTAAACCGGAAAGGTTGCCGGATGTCGATAAAAGACTTCCCTCAGCATTTGCAGAACCAACTAACATTAGCGGTTCAATCGGAGTATTAAATTCTTTACTGACCCGTGTTGAAATTGAAGATGTTGAAAGTTTAAGTGAATATGTTCCTGCATCTTTTGGTGCACGTAATGGAATTAAGATCTCTCCATTATTCAATCGAACTTGGACACCCGCTGTATTAGCATCAGCATCTTTTACATCCATATTCATACTGTCGGCGTCAAGAGTAACAAAATAACCGTCTTGGATTTTCACTCCCCACTTATCGACTACGCTAGCTGTTACATCCATCGTAGTTCGACCATCCGCGCGAACTTCACCTTCCGGTATATTTACAACTATAGAGTCTGGAGCACCGAACACATGCATCTTCCTTGTTGCTTTCATTTCCTTACCATTCCACATTTTTACTACTACTGTAAATGTTATTGGGCCCTGCGGAACAGGTGTTCCGATGAATTCAAAGACTCCATCGCCACGAACATTGCTTGAATCTACAACAACACCGTTAACAAACAATTTTATCGGCAAACCTGAAGGGGCTGAACCGCCGACAAATTGACTCGTGAAATGGCTTGTCGTTCCTTCTTTCGGTTCGTTGATGATAATTTGCGCATCAACGAACGAAACAAAAAGGAACATACTTCCCAAGATCAAAAGGCAATATGTGTTTAGTTTGTTTTGCATTAGTTAGTTGTATTTTCCATTTCTTCTATAGTAATTTTTTTGAAGATATACCGGGATCACTCTCGGTATATCTTGAATTCCATTAGTTAACTGTGCATTTGTATCTTAAAACCTTTGTGGCTAAAGCATTCACGGAAAATGTTGAATTAGTTTGGACAGTTCCATTTCCTGTTGCATCAAACCAAGCATCATCTCCATCGTTTGCATTTGTTTTATTTATTCCATCAATTGTAATTCCTGATCCTGCAGCAAAACCAGCCGCGACAAATGTTAGGTTCGCTGGAATTAAATTCGAAATTACTACGCTTGTTGAATTAATGGTGGGACTTGTATTAGCAATTGTTAATGCAAATGTAATCTCATCACCAGGTGCAGGGTTGGTAGTTGTTCCCGATCCTACAATACTTTCAGCAGCAAGAGTTATTGAAAAAGTTGCAGCAACAACAGTTGTAGTTACTGTATGGTTATAATCATTTGCAACATTTCCTGTATATAATGTTCCAGCAGCAACAGGCGTAATTGTTATATCCCGGATAATTGTATTGGTTACCACAGCACCACCAGGTACCGTTACACGGACATAGATTTGAATTGTAGAACCAGGAGCAACACTTCCGGTGGGATTTGTTGCTAGATCTGTTCCATTTGAAGTTAATGCGATCAAATGATCAGTGTTAAATGTTCCGCCATTTTGTACATCAGCAAGAGTATACGTTGATGCAACGTTACCCATATTTTTTAGAGTAAAGATGTATTCAACGGCTTCACTAGCTGCTGCACTTGCATTCGCAGGTGTCACTGTGAATTTTCCACCATTTGAGGTTGCAACAACAGCTCCACCGGCAAATACTGTTCCGCTGGTTGTTGCAGTTACTGGCACTGAATTATCCGGACTATTATTTAAAAGCGTGCTGAAATCACTTGGATTTGTTGCTGCAGTTGCACCAGGAGCAGGTCCAGTTCCATTATTCTGTGTTTGATCTATTGTAACCGGTAACGTGAATGACAATGAAGCAGCTGGTGTTAGTGCCGCTGTATCTATTGTAATTGTTATAACTCCAGCATTGTATAAGTACTTAGCACTTCCGGATGGCGTAATAGCAAAAGATCCGGATGATGCGCCATTAAATGTAAAATTTGTCGGAACTGTATATGTAAATTGAACGGAATCGCCAACAGCAGGTATATTTGCAGTATTGATACCATACGGTCTTACAGAACCAGTATTACCGATTGTAATTCCATAATTAAATAGTGCACCAGGAATAAGTGGTGATGGCGCAACACCACCTACTGCAAACGTCAACGCTGCTTTATTAATTGTTGAGGTTAGTGTAAAAGTTGTTGCAAATGCAGGATTTGCAACTACAACATTATTTGCGACATCGACACGTGCAGCACTAGTAAATGTTAGTATAACAGGTTGTGAATTTAAATCAGCAAGATTTCCAACGACTGCTTTAATTAATAAATTATGAGTTGCACCAACCGCAATTGAATCAACACCAATTGCAAATGCTGTATCACCGACAGTAAATGTACCGCTGTTATCAGCATCGCCCAATAAACTTAATGTATAGTTTGTAGGAGCATTAAAAGAAATGGTAAATGGTGTCGCTCGGTTACCATTGTTTGTGAATGATACGGGGTAGTAGTACGTAACATTGTCATACGTAGTTATTGAACCTGAGGCAGGTGCAAATGCACCGGCTACTTTATGACCTACATACATATTTACCGTGTTGGAGTTTTTACTTTTAACATTTGTACCATCGTTATACGTAACGCTAGCTGTATTTGTAATTGCAGTACCAGCGGCAGTACCTGCGGCAAATGATTGCTGCATTGAGGAAAGCATAAGCATCATTACTAATGCTATACTTAATCGAGAGAACAATTTAGTGTTCTTCATATGTGTATCTCCTTTTGGTGATTGTTTGTAAAAATTAGTTAGTATTAAAAATTTTGTATCTAAACGTTTGTTTCTATTTATGGTGGTTTGTTATACATATTTTTTCCTTTTATTTTTTTTTGATTGGTTATTATTTATTTGCTTATTTTCTCAAATTCTTTTGCTGAATTAAATTGGATCAGATCAAAACCCATAAATGATGAACAGATATCTAAACCATCAATGGAACTATTACTTTGAAACCCTGCTCCTCCAAGCACACAATGTGCTCCATTCATTTTTGCCGATGTAACGATCTTTTCAATTTCTTCGTAGAACATCTCTCTGATTTCTGTGTTGAATGTGTACAGAAAAATTGCAAATGGTTTTGTTTGAATAAGGAACTGGTTAATCGACTCTGCAGTCATTGCACTTCCAAGATTCAACACGGTGTATCCTTCAATTTCTAGTAATGTATTTAATGCTTTTAGTTCAATGTCATTCTTTCCTGATTCAATCGACGCACACACGATCGTTTTGAAATTCTTTTCCTGTTTCGGCAGACTTTCGTTTAGTTGAACGATCGCTGATGAAAGTACGTTTTGGGCAAGATGATATTCGCTAATGCTGAGTTTATTTTGGGCAGATAAACGCTCAATTTTTTTTATCGTTGGCATCACAATGTGATCGAACATTAATGCTAACGATAAACCTGCCCGGTACACTTTATTGCACAATCCAATGAGCTCATCTTTTTTTCCTTTTATTGCAGCTGAGAAACAGACAGAGTGAAAAATGTTATATTCCTTTTTTTGAACGATACTCCGAATGATAAATTCATCACTGAAATATTCCGGAATTGTCTGATTCAATTCTTTTCCATAATTGAATTCAGTCATAAAATTGTAAAGGTCGTCTGCTTTGAATTTTCGATGTCCTCCTGGCGTACGAAGACATTTTATTTTCCCTTCATCGGTCCAACGTTTAATCGTGGACTTATCCACTCTTAACATGTTGGCAGCATCATTGGTTGTAAATAACATTTCACTCATAAAATTTTTTTCTTGTATTTTCTACAATTTTCGACTTTTTTCACTTGAGCGGTTTACACTTTTTCTACTATTAATGTAAGTATATTAAAATTCGCTTGCAACATTGAATAAATTAGAGATAACTAATATTTTCCTGTTTGATAAATAGCACATTAAAAATCTCTAATTTATTATATATCCTTTATGATAGGTTACATTTTCATATGTTTGAGCATATTAGATTTGTCTAATTAAAGAGTAAATTATCCTCATTTAGAACAAAAATATATTTTTAATTTTATGTTTATTATGATGGGTGTCTATTAATTTAAAAAATAAATATTATATATCATTCCGGATTATTGAAAATAATTTCTTAGAACTAGAGACAAAAAATATCTATAGTTCAAATTCTCTGTTTCCTTATTCTTTTTTGTATTTTTTTATTGGTCAATTCCCGAATTGCATCAGCCGCTATCCAATTAGCAGTTGATGAATGAATTTCTTGAATTTTCTTAGCAAATTCGATGGCTTTTAGGTTTAATTGAAGATTTCTCTTTCCGATTTGTCTTAATGCCCAATTAACTCCTTTTTTTACAAAATTTCGATCATCTGTTGAATATTGTTTTAATAAGGAAAAGTATTGTTCAAATATCGCATCTTTCAATTCTTTATGATGGACCGCCATTACTGCTACCATAACAAGTCCTGCTCTCCGAACGTATTCTTTCCTATTTTTAGTCCAACGAAATGGAAGAGATTGTGCATATTTTGTTTTTTGAAAAAACTCTGTGCAGCATGCGTCGCATTGAGCCCAATTCTCAATTTCATTAACCCATTGATCCATTAATTTTAAGTTAACAGCATCAGCATCGACAATCATTGATGCAAGAATTCGTGCTTCATGATATCCACTATTCCATAGTTCTATTGCCAATTGGTGATCTATAACAATTTCTTTCGCAACCGACCGAATATTTGGTACTGTTACACCAAAAGTATTATCAGATAAAATATTAAAGCGTTTCATACTTTCAATATTTTTGTTGTTTCCTAACAATTGTAATCGTTTCAGTACTTCTTCGGCGGTCATAAGATTTTTTTTGTGAATATACAATTATTCGGTATCTTTCTCTATGGACAGACAGAAAATACTCATTCTCTCAACGGTTTTCGTGGATGTTCTCGGCTTTGGAATTGTTATTCCCATCCTTCCGTTTTATTTGACTGAATTTGGCGCTAGTGCTATAACGATTACTATACTATTTTCAGTGTTTTCACTATGCGCATTCTTAAGTGCTCCCCTGCTTGGCGCTCTTTCAGACAGAATAGGACGACGTCCGGTATTGCTGCTCTCAATTTTTTCC
>DMPG01000038.1:0-2095 GCA_003456055.1 Bacteroidota bacterium
GGCAAATAAAGCACTCGCTAGACTTGTCGGTTCCGGTAAACAACTTCCGAATCAATCAATTCTGCTCAATTCCATAGTGCTGCAAGAAGCAAAGCTCAGTTCGGAGATCGAAAATATTATCACTACGAATGATGAACTCTATCAGGCATTTGCATCAGAGAAGAAAGTCACAGATCTGAACACAAAGGAAGTTCTACATTATCAAGAGGCATTGTGGGAAGGTTTTGAATCCATTAAGAAGCACGGAATTATTACGACGAACCTCATCATTTCACTTTGTAACATTATTAAGGAAACAGATTCAGGAATCAGAAAAACTACCGGAACAAAAATTTCCAATCATAAGACCGGTGATGTGATCTATACGCCTCCCGAAGGAGAAGCCGTTATTAGAAAATTGCTTCACAATTTGGAGCGATATGTGAACCTGAATGACGACGGAGTTGATCCGCTCATCAAAATGGCAGTGATACATTATCAGTTTGAAGCGATCCATCCCTTTACCGATGGTAACGGAAGAACAGGGCGAATACTGAACATCCTGTATTTGGTTAAGAATAATCTTTTGGAGATCCCTATCCTGTATCTTAGCAGGTATATTATGGATCATAAAGCAAAATATTATACCGGTCTGCGTAATGTAACAGATAAGAATGATTGGAGAGATTGGATACTCTATGTTTTGGACGGAGTTGAACAAACGGCACTCTACACGCAAAACAAAATCGATTCGATTATTGAATTACAAAAAGAGATCAATGAAGAAGTAAAAAAGAAATTACCGGATATTTACTCGAAAGAATTGGTGGAGATCATTTTCCGACAGCCGTATTGCAAACGTAAATTCTTAGAAGATGCAAAGTTAGTGAAGAAGAAGACCGCAGGTGTCTATCTCTCTGAATTGGAACGAATTGGAGTCTTTAAAAGTGAAAAAGTTGGGAAGGAAAAGCTTTACATCAACAAAAGATTATTCGACATCCTAAAAAAGTGATTTTAATCGGCGGAACGAAATAACGGAAAGCATTTTTTGATGGAGATAAAGAAATACACACTTAAGCATTTACCGAGCGACAACCTTCGGATTGTTCAGCCGGGCCAGTTCAAGATAAACTACCGGCAGGAGTTGAATGACGCGCAGTACCAAGCCGCGACATCGACGCAAGGACCATTCCTTGTTATTGCGGGTGCAGGCACCGGGAAGACAAGAACAATTGTGTATCGAGTCTCTTACCTGATAGAGAATGGTGTTTCGCCGGAGAGGATCCTTCTTCTTACCTTCACCAGAAGAGCAGCGCGGCAAATGCTCACAAGAGCAACACAGCTTCGTGATTCACGGTGTGATAGAGTTTCCGGGGGTACATTCCACAGCTTCGCAAATATGATCCTGCGGCAGCATGCGCCTTTGATCGGATACCAGCCGAATTTCACCATACTTGATCAAGGAGACGCTGAAGATACGATCAACGTCATCCGCCGTCAGCTGAAGTTTGATGAAAAGGGAAGACGCTTTCCGCAAAAGGGAATGCTGCAGGATATATACAGCAGGACGATCAATACCGGAGTTTCTGTTGAGAAGATCGTTGAACTTGATTACCCGAGATTTGTGGATGATGTTCAGGATATGAAGAAGGTCTTTCAAATGTATCTGGTCTACAAGAAGAAGAACAATAGGATGGATTACGACGATCTGCTCGTCAATCTTGTGACACTCCTTCAAAAAAATAAAGATGTGCGCGAACGGTTGTCACTCAAGTATCAATACATCATGGTGGATGAATACCAGGATACGAACGCAATGCAGGCCGAAATAATAAAGCTTTTGGCACTTGTGAATAAGAATATCATGGTTGTCGGCGATGATGCGCAGTGCATCTATTCTTTCAGAGGTTCAACGATCGATAATATCTTATCCTTCGAGAAACTCTACTCCGGATGCACAGTGATAAAATTGGAAGAGAACTATCGGAGCACGCAGCAGATCCTTGATCTCGCGAATGCTGTAATGAAAAATTCATTCAGTAAGGCAATTGACAATTGACAGTGGACAATTGATAAGTTTGATTCATTGTTCATTTTCAATTGTCAATTTTCCATT
>DMPG01000038.1:2112-3287 GCA_003456055.1 Bacteroidota bacterium
GTCATCGTCAGAGCAGAGACGGAACTTCACCAGTCCCGTTTCATCGTGCAGAAGATTCTGGAATTTCGGGAAGAGGGGATTCCTTTAGAAGAAATGGCAGTATTGTTCCGATCAAGTTTTCTTTCGGACGCGCTGGAAATTGAACTGATGAAGGCGAATATACCGTTTGTGAAATACGGCGGGTTCAAATTCATTGAGACCTCTCACATCAAAGATCTGATTTCACATTTACGAGTTTTGGTGAATCCTCAGGATGTGATCTCCTGGAACAGGATCCTGTTACTGCTCGACGGTGTTGGTCCGAAAAAAGCAGAATCGATCATTGACGATATTCTGACAAATCGTATCAAACCGAATGAAACTGCCGACAGCTTCTGGAAAAGATTTCATGATTATCCAAAAGTGTTGGAAAAACTTTTTAACTTCTTTGTCGAGGGTTCAAAATCTGCAAACAAAGTCTCTGATATTGTTTTTCATTTGATCGAATACTACAAGCCGGTGTTCAAAAGTAAATATGACGATCATACAAAACGGATGAAAGATCTGGATATGTTTGCCGCGATATCCGAGCAGTATGAACATGTGGAAGATNNATTTCTGAACAATACGAACAAGTCGAAGATCTTTTAACCGATCTTGCCTTAGATCCTCCGGTCAGCAGCATTACTGATGTTAGCGGGACGGGTGAAGAGGAAGATGTTCTTGTTCTTTCAACTGTCCATAGCGCCAAAGGACTGGAATGGAAAGCAGTTTTCATCATCAACGCGCTTGACGGGAGATTTCCGTCGCAACGATCAGTTGATGATCCGGATGATCTGGACGAGGAACTCCGGTTGTTTTATGTTGCCTGCACGAGGGCAAAAGACCACTTGTTCATCACTTATCCGATGGAAGTATTTGAACGGGAGTTTGGGGTTGTTCTTTCAAAACCATCTAGATTTCTCGCAGCAGTTGAAGAAAATCAGGCTGAGCAATGGATGATTGATGGATCGTTGATTGATAATCCGTTGTTACGATAAAATATTTAGTCGTGTTCATGAAGTGATAAACTTAAAAATTTACAAAAGAAACAATTTCGATAATTCTCACCTCTAATCAATTCGAAAAGTCCTCGCTTCATAAGCTATAGAGTATCAGTTATTGATCATTGAATGATGTTGTATGCCTTTTTTACG
>DMPG01000279.1 GCA_003456055.1 Bacteroidota bacterium
GGGAATGAGAATCGGATATACATACGGATTTGGTCCGTACCATTTACTTCCCGGAGAAAAAGTACGTATCGCATGGGCAGAAGTGTGCGGGTACGGATCTGCACGCAAAGAGGATACCGATGCCGGTGTAAAAGATATTGGTGGGAGCAATGGAGCTACTCCTCCTGATGTTGAAGCTGGAGATGCCAATTATGCATTCAATATTGTGCCAAACTATTGGGTACCGAAAACCCGAAATCAATTGAATCCAACAGGAACCTCCACTGGTACCACAGTCTTTGGAAGCGATTATCTCAGTAAATATCCATTGCCTGATTTTGTCAATTCTAATGTTGTTACAATTCGTGAAGTAGCAGATCGGGCTATTCAGGCTTATACCGGTGACACGTTGGTCAATTATAACACGGTGCAATATTGGCCTGAAAATAAAAACGAACGCGGAGTATATCGTTTTCCCATTCCGGTTCCGGCTCCTGGGCTTTCAGTTGAAAATACGCTTGTTGGTGAAAGTAAAATCATCTGGGGTAATCAAGTTGAGTCATTTGCATCAGCAAGACTGCAAGGGACTTTTGCTCATTACGAAGTAGCCAAAGCTTCTAGTCCGCTGGGTCCCTGGACAAAGTTAGCGACCATTTCAAAAGGTGATCCGCAATATTTAATCGCTGGTAAATATCAGTTCATCGATAAAAATGTTCGTATCGGAGATAACTTCTATTATTCTGTTTTGTCTGTTGATGATAAGGGTAATAAGAGTGGACGGACAAACATGACATTGCATACAGCATCGATTGGAGCAACAGCTACGTTGCAGCAAGTTTTTGTCGCCCCTAATCCATTTATTGTGAAATCAGGATACCCTGGCTCCACTCCCGATGGTGATATTAATAATCAGCTTCGGTTCTATAATCTTCCAAAAACATGCACGATACGAGTCTTTTCGTACAGCGGGCAGTTGATCGAAACCATCGAACATGATGTTGACGAAATTCAACATCCATATTTTCAGATCACACGAAACAATCAATTAATTGCTTCGGGAGTCTATTTCTATGTTGTTGACGCACCCGATGGGACACGAGTTCATGGCAAATTTGTTATCATCAACTAAGTAATGCAGATGACTATGAAATATTCAATTCGAACAATAGTAACAATTTTGATGCTGACGATTTCTTTCGACCAGCTTCAATCGCAAAAGGTTGGCACAAGTTCTTTGCAATTTCTAAAAGTGATGCCAACCGCCCGTGCAACTGCAATGGGAGATGCGTTTGTCTCAATCGCTAGCGGGGCTGATGCGGTTTTTTGGAATCCGGCAGGATTAACAACTATGGAAAACCACGAAATGAGTTCGACACTCACCATGTGGCTTTTTGATACAAAACAAGTTGCATTGGCATATGGTTTACCAATGGGAGACTGGGGAAATCTTGGTTTTCAGTTTCAACACATTGATTTTGGTACAATGCAGGAAACGAGAGGCGATCTGGCGGATCTTGTTCGTCCTTCGCAAGGCACACCATATTATAATCCCGGTTTGACCGGAAGATCATTTACACCGTATTCGTATTTGATCGGGCTATCATACGCACAAAAATTTACCGATAAATTTTCCGCTGCCCTTTCTGTAAAGTATGCAATGGAATCATTATGGTCAGAGCAGACAATCACCATTGTAAATAGTACAACCGGTGAGGTGAAATCATACAAGACCTATGCAGATGTTGTTCTCTTTGATTTTGGGATGTTATACAATACAGGATTCCGTTCCGTGAAAATTGGGGTGTCTACCCAAAACTTTGGACAGCAGGTAACGTTTGCGGAGAAACCACATCCTGCTCCGCTAGCATTTCGTCTTGGTGTATCCGGAAATTTATTTGGGAAAGAGGGTTTGTTGTTTCAAGATGATATGAATCGTTTCACGATTGCCTATGATCTCTTCCAGCCGAACGATTACAAACAACAGATGCACATTGGAGCAGAGTATTCTTTCTCTGAAATGCTTGCACTGCGTGGAGGGTACAAAGTTGATTATGACACAGAGGGATTAACATTTGGGGGTGGTATCCATACCGATCTTTCCGGCTGGCCCATCAGTGTCGATTACAGTTATGGCAAAATGAGTGAATTCTTGAATACTGTGCATCGTATTAGTTTAGGAGTGCAATTCCGATGAAATTGAATCTTGTGAAAAAAATAAATACTGTGACCATTGCTCTGTTACTGAGCAGTATATCCATGGCGGTAGCACAGCCTGCCGCAAGCCCATTAAATGTTCAAGGTCTTGATCTATTATCTTCCATCGGTGTTCGTTCTCGTGGAATGGGTGGAGCTGCTGTTGCTAATGCAAATGATGCATCTGCGCTTTTTATAAATCCCGCAGCTCTTTCACGACTTTCATCGTTTGAAATTCGTCTTGGTGGATACTATGAAAATACATCGCGAAAGCAAACACAAGAATGGGTTCCGCAAAGGGATGTACCAGGACTCGGTCTTTTATTCGAAGGTCTTACCGGTACAGTGAAAACTCCTGATAGTGCCGGTGTTCCAGGTATTCCAGAGAAAGATCCTTGGAAAACAGTACAACGGCAATATGATAATATCAAACCGAATTGGGAAAAAAGTTCTTCAGCTCTTCAACCACTTTCGTTTGCGGCAGCCGTACCGGTAGAAATTGAAGGTCTAACCATTGTAGCGGGTATTGGTGCTTCTCAAGTAATGAATCTCGATAACTTTTATCAAAACAACAATTCCATGTTACCGTATCTTGGTCAATTGCGTCCTTATGTAAATTTTTATGATCGAAGCAAACCAGCGGATACTGTACATGTTAAATGGTATCAATATATCCGCGAGAGAGAAGGAAAAATATACGGCGTTACTCCTGCCATTGCGATCACGATCCTTTCCGGTCTTACGTTCGGAGGTTCCGCAACAATACTCAATGGTTCTTCAGATGATAATGAACAAAGAGTCGAACGGGGACACCTTAACATTGCAGTTGAGAACGGTGCGCCTCAAAATTTTATGCTCGATACTGTTTATTATCAATTATCGAAAGTAGGAACTTCTACATTTTCGGGAAATAGTTTTAATTTAGGACTGTACTTTCAACAAGAGCGGTACAGCATAGGTGCTACCGTGAAACCGGCAATGACGCTGACAAGGAAGTGGGATCGTCAAGTCACAAGTTTGGATACAACCAAAAAACCATTCCCGGTTAGAGTCGATAGCATAACGACGAGAAATTATAAAGAGAGCGGGAAAGATAATCTCGATTTTCCTTTATCGTATTCATTTGGGTTAGTACTGACACCGACCGACAAATGGACGATCGCTTTTGACTATGAAATGAGAAATTTAGCAGATATGAAATTGTCAACGGCATCCAATAGCACATCAGAGCGTCCGTGGGACAATAATAGTGCTTCGATGCGGCTTGGTGTCGAATATCGTCCGAAAAAATATCTTGCATTGCGCGGCGNNCTCACCCGATGGATCTGCAATTATTGGTGAACCTGCTCGCGGAAGTATCTATTCATTTGGCACAGGGATTCCTATTGATAACATCGTGATTGATTTTGCATATGAATATCTACTTTTAAAATATCAGGATATCTATCAATCGAATGTCAATTATAATACACTTGAGCAACATCATGTAATGATGGAAGTTGCTTACCGGTTCTAATTAAGATATTTAAAAATAAGCATTTACAAAAGACCTATAATTTTAATCGNNCTTAATCGCCACTGTTATGTAATTGCGCAAATAAGCGCATTAGTAATTGTGATGAGGAGAAATATGAAAAATAAAACAATCATTAATCTATTTTTATTTGCAGTATTGCTGCTTGGTGCGTGCAAGGAAAATCTTGATCCCCTTTCACCTGGTTCATTGGATGGGAAGTATTCACTAGGGATTAAGTCGCTTGTTCCATTGGCAGTTGGTAATACCTGGACTTACAATGTTGTGCTCTATGATACGACCGGTGCGGTCCGGACACGATATACATATACGCTAAGTGTAAAAGATACAGTAACAGCAGACACAAACAATATTCCATTAATACCTCCGAGCACAGATAGGAAATCCATAAAACGAGAATCTCTTGTATGGTTTCTTCTGAAAGGAGAATCTGGAATGACGGCCTGCTGGCAGGTGGACAGCTTGGAAAACTTACGCATTCGAAAATCCGATGATTCAAGATTCTACGAACAGTCAGCATTCAATTTTAGAGCATCGGTTGGTGATACGACATCAAAACGATTTATAGATACAGATACTATTACATGGGGATCCGGTGATGTCATTATTTCTGCCGCTGATTCTGTCAAATCGACTCTGGTATCAAAGGGAGTAGACACATTGAGAACAACATTAGGATCGGGGCAATATTTTCACTATCGGGAATCCTACAGCACGAGGAATGATTATACAAATTATTATTTCAAGCCCGGATTCGGGCTCTTCTTAAGTGAAAAATATCAACGGACACCAGGAGGAACTATGGTTCGTATTCGTCGAGACGAATTAGTTTCCTATTACTTTAAATAATGGTTTTGCGTTTCGATCAAAGCTTGGACATTAATGTTCTACAGGAAAAAATCATGAAAAAATTACGGATATGTTTCTCATTTATTCTTTTAGTAATTGCGATCGGCTCAGCACAGGAGAGTTCTGATATAGAAATCTCATTGAGCAGTGGATTTGCTTTTCCTTCTTCTCCGATGTCGTTTTCTGATTATTGGAAAATGCAATATGGCGGGGGAATAGGTGCCGGAATTGCACTTTCGCAATCCATCACGATTAGTGGCAATATTGAATATTATCAATTCACCTTGGATAATGATGGATTGACAGAGGGTTTCGATACAAAATACATGCGCGATATTTGGGTCTTTAATAATGTTTCATTGAAGCCTTCCGCAGATCCAAGTTCAGTGATGACGCTCTCAACAAATGTGCGTATGGTTCCCTCCGGTCTATCTGGTTCACTTTCCCCTTATTTTATTGCAGGGGCAGGAGTAATGAGTTTTTCACTAAGCGAAATTACTCTTCCGACGAAGAGCATCATTTCAGTTGACGGCTCGGATATCACAATGGTTGCAAAACAAAGGATCATTGGCGGAGATGAAACAGTTCCATTCGTACAATTCGGTATGGGTCTGGATTATCCTTTGGCCGAATCACTAAACATTTTTGTTGAAGCACGATATTCGAGAGGTTTGAATAAGGGTATCGGCACAACATATGTGCCACTAGTCCTCGGTGTAAAGTTCCGTATGTGATTGATTCTTTAAATGCATGTGTGTGGAACATTCCTAAAATTCAACACTATACCGCCAAAAATTATTTGAGAAGGGTTTAACAGTGTTGAAATTCACTCTCCTAATAATGTTATCTGCTATTCCGGTATTTGTCCGTTCCCAGGTGCTTCTCAATGCCGATGGTCCAGGCGATACATACGAATTGATCAACAGCGTATTAGCTCCAAATAACAATGTTGTAGAAAATCCCGAATGCATTCATCCTGAATTTGGCCGTCATATTGCTGAAGTGTGGGACATTGATCTGAATCGATATGTCTTTGAATTTTACTCGCATGTCACACCGGATAATGATCGTTGTATCAATTTTGACAGACAGCGGGTTGAAATAAAAACCTATGATCAATCTCCCGCAAATTTAAAAGGAGTTTCAGGGGAGACAATTAGATACAAATG
>DMPG01000197.1:0-147 GCA_003456055.1 Bacteroidota bacterium
TGCATCAGTTAGCAGTGAGGGAGGAGCAACGCTCATAATTATTTCCGCTTCTTTCCGCTGATCTCAGAGATCCGCTGCAGCACGATCTCTATTTCTTTATCCCAAAATTTCCAATCATGCGCCCCGGCAGTTTCATGCATTTCAAAC
>DMPG01000197.1:167-3661 GCA_003456055.1 Bacteroidota bacterium
CCAAGATAAAAATACGGTGCAGTTTTTGGGTTTACTTTTTCGGTTAAATCAAAAATATCATTTGCAGACCACGATTCATTCCGTTTCTCACCGAACATTTCGCGAACACTCTTTATGGTTTCTTTAGAACGTCTGGCAACGATCGCTGAATCTTCAAGCCCGGTCGGGAACTGTATTGACGGACTTATACAGCCTGCAAAGAAAAATAATTGAGAATATTTTAAACCAAATTTAGCTGCGCCATATCCACCCATGGATAGGCCTGCAATTGCACGGCTGAATTTCGATTGCTTCGTTCTGTATTTTTTATCGACAAACGGGATGATTTCTTTTATCAAAAGATCTTCATAATTTGCATTTTGAAGAACGATTGAATTGGAATACCAGCTATTCTTTCCATCGGGGCAGATTACGATATATTCATAACCTCTTAGAAACTTAATCAGATCAGTTTGTTTTACCCAGTTTGTATAATCTCCATTAAACCCGTGCAATAAATAGACTGCAGTAAAACGTTCCTGAGTCTTTGAATACCCATCCGGTAGAACGGCATAAAACTTTGTTGTCGTATTCAGTGACGGTGAGAACAAACTGTCTTCCACAACAGTTATTTGTGGTAAGGCATATTGAAACAATAGTGCAATCAATATTATGTATATGGATCTCATAGTTTTCCCTTTTCTTTTAGTAATCATACAGAAAGATTTCCCCTCAATCAACGCAAATTTGACGATTTAGAATAAATCGCTATATTCAAAGAAGAAAAGTGTTATATCATAAAAGGAGTGTTATGAAAAAAATCGGAATTCTCTACGGTCAAGAAAATACATTCCCACCGGCTTTTATAGAACGTGTAAACGCAAAAAAAGAGAATGGAATCATTGCTGAATCTATAACGATTGATAAAGTGATGCAAGGTGAAGCGTCGGAGTATGATGTCATCATCGATAGGATATCTCAGGATATTCCATTCTATAGAGCCTATCTGAAGAATGCTGCACTGAATGGAACTGCTGTTATCAACAATCCATTTTGGTGGAGTGCAGATGAAAAATTCTTTAACAACTGCTTGGCGACAAAGATCGATGTTGCAGTTCCGAAAACAGTTATTCTTCCATCCAATCAACATCCGCCCGATACCACTGAGCGATCGATGCGAAATCTCGCATATCCTTTGAATTGGGAAGCCATCTTCAAATATGTTGGATTTCCTGCTTATTTCAAACCGTTTGACGGCGGCGGATGGAAAAATGTTCACAAACTAAATACTGCGGAAGAATTTTTCAAAGCATACAACGAAACCGGACAGCTTGTAATGATGCTGCAGGAAGAAATTATTTTTACAGAATATTTCCGCTGTTATTCGATCGATTGCAAAGATGTTCATATCATGCAATATGAACCACGGAATGCACATCATTTACGATATGTAAAAAATGGACCACCGATCGAACAAAAAATTCTCGACAAAATAAAGAGCGGTGTTCTTGCGTTGAATGAATATCTCGGCTATGATTTCAACACAGTAGAATTTGCGATCCGAGACGGTGTGCCGTATGCGATCGATTTTTGTAATCCGGCACCGGATGCCGATATTAATTCAGTCGGTCAGGAAAATTTTGATTGGATTGTTGAAACAGTTGCATCGATGGCAATTCGTAGAGCAAAAGCACATCAACCAGGTAAAAACAATCTACGCTGGGGAAAATTTGTAACATCATTTGCTTCCGGCAAAGGAATATAATGACCTCGAAATTATTTACCCTTGGTATTGAAGAAGAATTCCAGATCGTTGATCCCGAAACGAGAGATCTGAAATCTCATATCGAAGAAATTCTTGAAGATGGAAAAATGCTGTTACGGGAAAATATCAAACCCGAAATGCATCAATCCGTTGTAGAAGTTGGGACAGGTATTTGTGAAACTATACAAGATGCTCGACGGGAAGTATCTCAACTCCGCAGTACGTTGGATTCACTTGCTCGGAAAAAAGATCTGCGCATTGCTGCATCGGGCACACATCCGTTTGCGCAATGGGATGCACAAAAAATTACCGATCACGCCCGCTACCACGAAATTGTAGAGGATATGCAGCAAGTAGCGCGGGCAAATTTGATCTTTGGACTCCATGTTCATGTTGGAATGCCTGATCGTGAAGCTGCTGTTCACGTGATGAATACTGCGCGCTATTTCTTACCGCATATTTTTGCTCTCTCGACAAATTCCCCGTTTTGGAAAGGGCGTAATACCGGCTTCCGTTCATATCGTATCAAAATATTTGAACGGTTTCCCCGGACGGGAATTCCGGATATCTTTGAATCGCTTTCAGATTATGAAGATTATATTAAGCTGTTACTAAAAACAAATTGCATCGACAATCCGAAACGGATCTGGTGGGACATTCGGCTTCATCCATTCTTTGATACGATCGAATGGCGCGTGTGCGATATTCCGATGCGGGTGGATGAAACCATTGCTCTAGCTGCATTGATGCAGGCAGTAACTGCAAAACTATATAAATTATACAAACAAAATCTTGGTTTCAGAATGTACAAGACNNAATAAACAGAATCTCGGTTTCAGAATGTATAAGACTCGATTACTCAATGAGAACCGGTGGCGTGCTGCACGATATGGGATCAGCGGTAAACTTATTGATTTTGGAAAACAGCAAGAGGTTCCGTTCACCAGTCTGGTTGATGAATTGCTTGAATTTGTTGATGATGAGGTTGATGAATTGGGAAGCAGAAAAGAAGTTGAATATGTAAAAGAAATCATGAAAAATGGAACGGGTGCCGACCGTCAATTAAAAGTGTGGAATGATACCAACGACATCAATGCCGTTGTTGATCTGATCATTAACGAAACAACAATGGGGTTGGATTAATGTTCGATTCAGTCATCCATTTTTTGAAGTCGTTAAAACGACTTTGAGCATTATGGATTTACCGATAGCCCACGACTGAAGTCGTGGGCTGTGATGTTATACAATAAACAAAAAACCGTTTTAACGATTTCACTACACCATAGGAAATAACAAATAAAGGATAAGATTTTTTGAATAAGGAAATAACATCAATTGAATTCGATCCACAATTAAGCAGCGGTGCTCGCAATGCTATTGTTGATTGTCTTCGACTAAAACAGAACGAACGAATCACCATCATTACTGACAGAGAATGTGCCGAAATCTCTGCTTCTTTGGTTCATGAAATTGAAAAAGTCGGTTCTGAATACAATGTATTTGTCATGGAAGAATATGCAGAGCGTCCTTTGAAAGACATGCCTCAAATTATTCTTGCTGACCTTGGTAAGTCCCACGTAAGCATTTTTGCTGCGATCACACAGACAGGGGAACTTGGTTCACGGATCCAGATGACGAGCGTTGTTAATGCGAATAAGATCCGTCATGGTCATATGGTGAATATCAACAAACAGATCATGATGGAAGGAATGCGGGCAGATTTTCTTGAAGTGGATCGGATCAGTCAGCG
>DMPG01000097.1:0-9905 GCA_003456055.1 Bacteroidota bacterium
CGCTCAGTGTCAGAATGACAAAAGACAATCAATTTTTCAGATGTCTCTGTAAATTAAATTTTCATCCGTTCTATTTTTGAATTGAAAATTTCTCCACAGTATGTTCAACGGGATCTATCGTCGTCAAATAGCGATAGATTGATTTTAAATCTCCATCGGTCATTCCGGCATACATTGTCCAAGGCATTACAGTATTAAAGTCACTTGGACTGACAGGTAAATTTTTTGCAATAGAGTCTCGATATATTTCGAATTTTGCGAGAAAAACTTCTTCCGTCCATAATCCAATACCCGTTTCATGACTGGGGGTAAGGTTCGCAGAACGAACGATATTTCCGTTTGGAAATTTAAATTCAAAACCACCTGCAAAACGCATTCCGGGTAATGGTTTGCCTTTTTCCATCGGAGTATGACAATCGGCGCACGCTGCAATCTTCACCAAATATTCACCATACTTCAATGTATCTTTTGAATCCGGTCGCACACTTGGAGTAGGATCTTTTGGAATTGTTCTCACAATCAGGTTCATTGGAAAATCAAACTGGGCATCCGGATAATTTCCTTCTAACGGAGTTAAGGTCCGAAGATATGCAATAATCGATTTAACGTCTTCGGGATCCATATTACCGTAAGCCAAGTACGGCATCAACGGAAAAATCGGTTCTCCATTTTTACGTACACCGGTGGCAATTATTCTGTAGATCTCACCATCAGTCCAATTCTTCAAATTTGTCGGGGTAATATTTCGAGCATAGAATGTCCCCGGAACTCCGGATCCTTCACGATCAAATTTATCGCCTCCTTTTCCCAAAGTTCCCGGCGTAATCGGACCTGAGAATTTTGTAAAATCCCGTTTAGAATGACAATCCATACAAACACTAACATGGTTTGCCAGATATTCCCCACGTTTAACCATTTCCGGTGTGGCGTTAATGGTAATTTTCGATGGCGGAGAAACCTTTGGAAAGAAAAAACTTATGTAAGCAACGAGAACAAGAACAATACATAACAAGCTCCCTACAACAATCCCAGTTACCTTTAGGGGTTTTTTCATTGGTATTCCTTTTGTTGTTAATGGATGATGAATTTATTTCCAACTGGACCAAGGACATAATAATCAACATTGTACTTAGACTCATAAGTGGGAATTGTGGAATAAAATAAAAATAAAATCTTGATTGTCAAACCATTTGCGAGGTATCTTATAGTATGATACTTTGGATTTATATCGTTAAACGGCATTCTGCACCATTCATTGGTTCATTCTTATTCTTAATGTCGGTCTTTATGCTTCAATTTGTTATGAAGTTTATGGATCAACTTGTTGGGAAAGGATTGAGCGGCGTAGTGATCGCTGAATTGATGATGCTCAATCTTGCGTGGATGGTTGTACTTGCAGTGCCAATGGCAGTATTGGTAGCAACCCTGATGGCATTTGGTTCAATGGCTTCTACCAATGAAGTTACTGCGATGAAGGCAGGAGGCATGAGCCTTTATAGGATGATGTTCCCTGTTACTATTTGTGCGCTGATCATCACCTATCTAATGATCGAATTTAATAACAAAGTTCTTCCAGAAGCAAACCATCGATCAAAAACACTCACATTAGATATTCGAAGGAAAAAACCAACACTGACGCTCGTACCTGGATTATTTAATCAAGATATGACCGGCTACAGTATGCTTGTTCGAAAGACATTCGAGGAATCGAATGAACTGGAAGGGGTAACGATCTACAATCATTCTGATCCGAGCAAGAATACATTGATCACAGCAAAACGCGGCTCGCTTTCTTTTTCCAGCGACTATGGAAAATTGATCATGGACCTTTACGACGGAGAGATCTACGAACTTGACCACAACAAACCAAATCTCTACCGTGTTGTTAAATTTGAACGACAACGTCTTACCACTATTTCTGAAGGCTTTGATTTTGAACGATCGGCGGTTGATGCATTTACACGCGGAGACCGTGAACTAAGCTCAGGCGAAATGCTGTACATGGTGGATAGTCTGAAGGGTTTGACAACAACAATTCAAGAACGGATCAAGAACTACACCGTTTCCTTAAATGAAAAATTGTTTAACGGATCAGTTTCCGAACTGTCCCCTGCAAAAGATTTTTGGAGAAGTATCGATCAATATACCGATATGAAAAGCCAAATGATGTTTTATCGGAACAGTATTGAAAGTGAGATCGCTAACGACGAATATCAAAAAAAACAGATCCGTGAATTTCTTGTAGAGATCCATAAAAAATATTCTATTCCCGTTGCATGTTTTGTCTTCATCCTTGTCGGTGCCCCGCTCGGTGTTATGGCTCGGCGCGGCGGATTTGGAATTGCCGCATCACTCAGTTTAGGTTTTTTTCTGCTGTATTGGTCATCGTTGATTGGCGGAGAAAAACTTGCGGACCGTCAGTTTATTGATCCGTGGGTTGGCATGTGGGGTGCGAATATCTTTATCGGACTTTTAGGTGTATTCCTGACATACAAAGTAAGCAAGGAGAACATTGAATTGAATTTCAATTGGTGGCGCAGATTTATTCCAACAAAACTGATCGAACGATTGAGCCGATGAAAATAGTAGATAAATATATTCTCAGGCAGTTCATTCTTACAACGTTGTTCGGATTGATCACGTTCATGGCAATTTTCTTGGTCATCGATCTGATGGAAAATCTCGATGACTTTTTGGATAATAATGTAACGAATGATATCATCATTCAATATTACATTTCCTTCCTGCCGGAGATTATAAAATTGATGACTCCTGTTGCAGTACTGCTTGGAAGTCTGTTTACGACCGGAAAACTCTCTTCAAATAACGAACTGACCGCAATGAAAGCGGGCGGTATGAGCATCTATCGTTACATGTTTCCAATTATGATTGTAACAATTTTCATCAGCGTGGCGTCGGTGTATTTTAACGGATGGATTGTACCATATGCAAATCAACATAAATTTTCTATCGAGCGGAAATTCCTTCATAAGAATCTCGAATCCTCAGCTCGGACCAACATCTATCTTCAGGATGGAAAGAAACGAATCGTCTATATCGCTTTTTTTGACGGCACTTCAAATATGGGAACAAGAGCATCGATTCAGGAATTTACAACATCAAGTTTGCTCTCCATTGGACAACGGTGGGATGCTCTTCAACTATTATGGGATAGCACGGATCAACGATGGACAATGAAGAACGGACAATATCGGGTTGCAAAATTCAAGGGTGAGCGTGTTGAAAAATTTGACTCATATACTTTTTCAGATTTAACGTTCACACCAAAGGATATTATCAAAAAAGTTGAGAAACCGGAAGAGATGAATTACAATGAACTTGCCGAGTTTATTAAACGTCAACAGAGCAGTGGAAATAATGCGGCACGATGGCTTGTCGATTATCATAACAAAGTTGCATTCCCATTTGCCAGCGTTATTGTGGTTCTCTTTGGGATTCCATTTTCCTTCGCCAAACGGCGAGGCGGTATCGCCGTACAGGTCGGTATTTCGGCTGCCGTAGTATTTATTTATATGGTATTTATGAAGATCAGCAGTGTATTCGGATACAACGGTGACCTCGATCCGTTGCTGACTGCCTGGATGGCAAATATTATTTTCTTTACGGCGGGTGCAATCAATATACTGCGGGTAAATAAATAACCGTATCTGTTTTGGTTATACGTTGAAGTTCAAAAAATAAAACCTTGCGAAGGTTTGATCAAAACTTTTCAATAACCGTCACAAAGTTAAACAACGACACGTGAATATCTTAACCATTTCCTAGAATGGAATTTGTACTTTCACTTCCGACAGCAATCGCTTCCCTTCTATTCCATCTACCGGTGTAATCTGAAACGTTGCAGAGATCTCTTTATTGAAACTATTCGTAGAGAAGAATGCATCCATCGCACTTATAACATGGTTAATCACTAAAACGCTTGCAGCAAAACTCGCAGCATAATAATAATCGTTTGCTTTCCCTCTCTCCACTGCATAATCCTTAAATTGTTTTTCCGATCTCAATAGATTATCATATTGTCCATTATCTGCAACCGGAACTCCAGAAGCATCCAATTCATACGTATCCCACCCAAACTTGAATTGATGATATTTTCCAATTAACTCATAGTATTGCTGCGATTGATATGCAGGAAGTTGATGAGAAAATCCCAGTTTATGCAAACCACTTTCCCATTCATTGATCTTCGAGAAATCTCTGCTGTTTTTTACAAGATCAAAATCAGCTTGGCTAAATGTAACATTGGTGGGACCATATTCTGCTTTACCATATTTTTCGATCCATTTTGCGTAACGTACGGGTTCCCAATGTGCTTCCGCATACGTTTGAAACTCTTTTGTTTTTTTATCNNTACTCACGATAGCGTACACGATCAACGCAACTTCAGCTGAGAAAAATATAGCGGCTTTTGTATATCGTTCGGTTCTAAATTGACCTGCACCGGGAACTGCCAGCGAATATAATCCATTCATGAAAGGATTTTGACGAAGATCGTTCGCAACGAGAGGATTTTCACTTTGCGTAATTGAATCTTGTACGGTGTTAACCAAATCAAATCTAAAATTTCCGGTGAATGTTTTTTCACCGCTAAGCAATACATTCACGACGCACATGAATAGAGCTACAAATAGTTTACCGCTCATGAAAATCTCCTAGCATTCGTTTTATATCATTGCTGAAATCAAATCCGAACAACACGCCGAAATAGAACCGCCATTCTTTTCCGTACGACGCATTGACATTCCTTCGATTGTACGTAAACGAATCAAGTCCATATGTTCCGTTAAAAAATATTCTCGTTGGGTATGCATACCACGAGAATGCTTCAAGGCGTAATTCAAACCCAACATCTCGTTTGAAGTCGCGGATATTTGGTAATCCATTCCACGCGTTACCGAAATCTGCATGGAACTCTCCATAGAGGCGGTCAAAATAGAGTTGAAATATTCGAATATCAATATCTTCCCAAATTGGATATCGGTAGGCAATATTTACTGATGCGACTTCATTTCCACTGATCGAATAGAATGGATATCCTTTCATTCCAACAAGCCCACCGGCATAAAAATCAAAGAAATCAGGCACACGCGGACCAAAGATCGTTCCTCCGCGTAATGTCAACGACAACGTATGTTTCCAAAGCGGCAGAGGAATGTGCTCTGTGTAACGAAGGTCAGCACGACGGATCGTATAGGGAACGAGTTTTAATTTAATTCCAGTTTCATTTGCCTCAAATTCCGAAGCACCAGTTGAATCTTCCTTTGTGAAATGATCGAACTCATTATCAAGTCGAAATGCAAAAGAACGGCCTATAGGATTGATCTCATGGGTACGAGACGGTAAAATTCCTTTTATAGAATATTGAAGAGAAAAATTGTTTCCCTTAAAATAAATATCAGATGAGGCTGGAACAAGAAGAGCACTGCTTTTTACTAAGAAGGAACTGATCGCATTGCTATACTGACTGTATGTATATCCTAATCGGAGTATACTATTTTCTGCAAAAAATGGATGCGTCAGGAAAAAATCAAACTCGAACAAACTATAGGTGATATCTGCCGAAGTCTCTTCAAACTGTTCAACAATTGTAATTTTTTCATTTGTGCGTTTTCGAGAGACATTGTATACTTCAAGAGATGCCGTTGGAAATAATCCAAACTGATATAGACCATAAATTCGATCCCGATACTCAAATTGAAGGAACAAATCACGTTCAAAAATATGGTTGATTGCTGCACCGCCAAACAATTGCATCTTTTCAATCACATCACCCGAAATAAAATAGAAACCGGGTTTCAAAAAATCTAATCCTGATGATTTTGTATTGTAGTTATCTATTCTGAGGAAGGGAATGATCGAAAGACTGCTATAAATATTTTTGTACTCTTTCTTGTCTAGATTTGGAAGAGATGTATCATCATAATTTCTTAATGCAACAAAATCAAATTGATTGCGTTTCAATGAGCCATCATCAATTTTGATTTCCGGACGGCGGATTCTTTCCGGCTCTAAATAATGGGAAGAACCAAAATCAAGCGAAACACTATCGACAAGGTAATTGATCTTAAATCCTTTTGAGGTATATAATGAATATACGATCTTTCCTGAATCACTCACACTGGGAGTAAATGCTCCCCCAAGCACATTTGTGACCTGAGTAACTTCTTTTGCGGCAACATTCAATTTATAGACATTAAAAATCCCTGTGCGGTCGGAAACAAAATACAAATATTTTCCATCGGCACTGTAAACAGGGTTACGATCGTCAGGAGTTCCATCAACCAGAATCTCTACATTTCCGGTTTCCAAATTTACAGAAGCAATGTCCTGCTCTTCACGAATCGCATAGCCAAAAACAATACTCTTCCCATCCGGCGACCATTTGGGAAGGAATATCTGCTCGCCGTTTTTATAGCTTGTTATTTGCCGTGGATTCTCGCCAGTGGTATCGGCAACACCAACATTCATTGTTCCGTCATTCCCATATGCAAAACACAATAATTTGCCATCAGTTGATAGTGACGGATTCGCAGCGCGTAATCCTTCCGTTAACTGGGTCTCTTCTTCGCTTTCAATTTCGTACACAAAAATATCTGAAATATTAACACCGATGTTTTGATTGTCAGTCAATTTTGAATAATAAATTTTCTTTCCATCTGATGACCATGATAACGTTGAGCGGACACCGGGAACCAGCATCGTTTCTTCTTTTGAATCAATGTCATAAAGATATAATGCAGATAAACCGGCATAATCTGCTTCTTTATTGGAAATGTATGCAACCTTTTTGCCGTTGGGAGAAAATGTCGAGTTCATATTCCAAAAACCAACATCAGCGATCCTTGTTCCCTCAATTTTATTCGTTATTATTTTCTCTACTCTTTTCTGATAATCCGATGTGATGTGGCTCTTCCACTCATCATATACTTGTTGACCGGTTTTTCCAATAGTTCGTTCGATCGCTTGATCCATTGTGACCATATTTGTGCGGGATATATTCTTGGCGATCTTCGGAATAACATCTTGTCCGTACGTTTCGGAAAGATATTTTGTAAGCGCAAAACCGGCATTGTATGACGATTCATTTCCAAGAGAGGTCTTACCAAAAACACTCATTTCATTCCACGATAGCATGTTGCTGTCCAGAACATATGAACGAAGGATCATATCGCGATGCGAATCCCAATAATCATAACTCATTTCAGGACGATTATATTGAGCAACTCCCTCCGCAAACCAGCTTGGAATAATAAATCCGGAAATAGGATATGAAACAACCGTATTGGGATAACCGTACAGAACATCTTGTCTTCGTTCTTCTTCGTAATTGAGCCACTGAAAATATATTCCGGGAAATTTACGTCCAAACTTCATGGAGGTTTGGATCTGTATGATGTGGGTAAACTCGTGAGCGATAACATTACGAAGCCAATTATGCGTTCCGCGAAGATCAAAATCTAATGCCGGAGCCCAGATTAGAATTTTATTATCGTAAAAATATGCTGCGCCGTTTGAATTGTCTTCGTAATCGATCACTGCAAAACTTACTTTTTGGTCAGGCTCGTGCTCATACAATGTTGTCACTGGACCGTAAATATCCTCAGCAACTTGTGCAATGACCCGTGCTGTTCGTTCCGCACCGTCATGATAATGAATGAGAAAATGTTTCGTTTCTAACGTCTGCCAATGCAAACCGCCGTGAGCAGCTTTTTCGTAATCCTGCCATTGCGAATATAAAGGAAGAGAACAGAGTGAAATTAAAAATAAAAACTGATAACCTGCGAAAAACTTTTTTCTCATCATTATTTCACCACCGCAATCTTTACAATCTGACTTTGTTCTTCCCCGCCGCCGCTTGCGGTGATCTGAGCAAAATAAATTCCACTTTGGATCTTAGAGATATTCCACTGCACTTCGTTATCCATTCCAGCATAACTCGTTCCATTCAACTCTTCAATTAGTTCACCTGCAAGATTCACTATCTTGATCTTTACCGTTCCCGATTTACCAAGGAAATATCGAATGTTCGTCGAGCCGCTATAGACTGGATTAGGCCAATTGTATGCAAATTTTTTCGGAAGAAGTTCGGAAGATTTAATATTTGGAATTGAAGTAAAATTCAAATAATTACTGTGTGAGTAATCAACTAAAAACCCTTTCCAAAATATCTTGGCCGTATCGATCAAACCGGTAACTCTCCATGTATATATTGAACTGTCTGTAGAAGCTACCGTGAGAAAATCATTCCATAATAATAAGGATGAAACAACGCCCCCCGTTTGAAGTGGAAAACCATTTGATAATTTTGCTTTTGAATCTATAGAATAGATCTGACCATTAGATGAACCAAAAATGAGGAGAACATTATCGCTATTCTTCTGCTTTGCAATTACAGGACTCCCGATAATTTGTCCTGCATCTTTTATTTGAAATGGAAAATTTTCAATAAGCACACCATTCGAGTTATAGATATACAGTTTGTCACCAGCACCGATTATATAGTCAACTGAACCGTCATTATTAATATCGTAAACAGCAAATGAACCTGTAACTTTTTCTGGGACATTAAATGTCTTAATTAATTCGTTTGACGAACTAAACTGAAATGATCCAAATGTATTATCGCTAAAAAGAACATAGTTTGCTTTAGCACCTCGGGAAGTAAATGATAAAATCTTTTTCCCACCGAACCCTTGCGGTGACGCAAATACGGATGCCGTATCAATTGAATAGGTGAGATAGAGATTCAAATTTGAAACTGACAGCCCAATGACTTGGGAATGGAAATAGTCAATAGAATCTTTCTTCCACGTAGTCGGATTAACATTGTAATAATTAATCCTTCGACCTATACTATCCCCAACAACAATATGACTTTGCCCAATACCCTCAGTAGAATAAGTTGCTGGTGGAGTCGTAAAAGTTGCCGAAGATTTAGTTGAAAACAAAATATCGGAAACTCCATCTGCATCACTGTCATTTGAGGATAGAACAAAAATTTCGTCACTTTGAATTCCTATAATCGAATTTTCTGATCGTGATAATATTCTTAATGGAGCAGGCTGGAATCTCCCCCCTTTTGGGTAGAACAACCCTGTAGCATTATTCAAATACGGCGTAAGATCATCCTTCAACACATAGATAGAATCACCACTCGTATAAATCAACTCCTGTTTTCCATCTCCATTCAAATCTGCGGCAAGCGGAGCGTCGTTATTATCGAATTTCAGGTTCTTCCTTTTAATCACTTTCACCAATTGAATATTAGCATCACCGACATTTGCTTCAAATGTCATCCGGGGAGATGTGACTGAAAAATTCTTGAGAGTTACATGCGATTTTGCGTAGGTATTTGTTAACGAATTAGGGATTGTATTCTCGGAAAATTCATTCTTGTAATTCGGAAAGATATTACCACTAAACCAATAATCGATCGGCGATCCGTCTTCACTTCCCGATCCGGGGCTGCCAAAATCATACGTTTGACCGATGTCTTGCGATCCATCCGCTTCCTCAAGATCGATCCCACGTTTTTTGGGATCAGCATTGATGGTGTTTGATGCAATATTCTTTTCGATGATTGTTTCATCAATATGCCAAATAAGTATACCGCCTCGATAATCATTGTACGCATTAATGATTCCTGGAAGACTCCAATCAAGTTCATCAACATCAACAATAACACCATACGCAGAATCGATGGTAGTATTGGAAAAATAATTTTCATCTTGTGTGAACGATTTCTGGATTATCTGACCATTCCATTTCATCGAGATAGAATGGCTGTTTTTTTGTGCGTCGCGATTGCGATTCTCAACAAGATAATATTCCTTCGCACTGATGGGAATCTTATAAATTGTATCATTTCCTGTTGAATATAAACC
>DMPG01000097.1:9938-14569 GCA_003456055.1 Bacteroidota bacterium
CGGTTCGGGAGGACAAATTCCGGCAAAACTAAAAATTGATTGTCCATCCATCAACCCAAATCGTCCGATCGCAGTTTTTCCTGTTTTCGTGTCAAACAAATCAGGAAGTCCCAAATGACTTCCAATGCTTGCAATCAATAAACCGTTAATGCTCAGTTTCAGAACAATGTCCCCGCTGACCGAAGGGATCCTACGAACTTCCGTTTCAGGCAATACCACAGTCGTTGGAATTTTAAATGAAGAATTCTTCAACTGAATGCCCTGAAACGAGTTTCCTAATAATTTTTGGAATGAGGATAAGCTAAAATAGAGTGAAGGAATATCGAGCGGTGTCGGGTCATAACCAAGCGAAGCACGAAGATCGATATCTTTTCCAACACCGGCATGAAACACGGTGAACATAGAATACTGTTGAAATGGAATTTGCCCCGGATATAACGAATCAACAGCATACCATGCTTCTTTTATCATTTCCACCAATGGAAGATTATCATTCACCGGTGCGTATTCTTTCATTTGTTTTTTTAACGTTATTACTTTTCCAAACACCGTAGTTGCAATATTCTGTTTTCCGTTTGATGCTTTTGAAAAATAATTCTGAGCAAATACAAAATGATCGGCAAAATATGCAGAATCGTGCGGTGGGGAGTCGATAATTCGTTCTGTCGTAATTGAAAGATCAAATCGTCCATCGCCTGACGTACGTGAATCATTATCCTGCTGGAATTGAACAAGAATTGCCAGAACTTTTATCGTATCAGGAAATGATGATACCAATGTTGATTTCCTAGCAACGCTGCCATCAGATTCAGCACGCAACGGATGGAAAAAAAATTGTGACGGCAGAATCTGAAAAAGAAAAGCAGTAACGAGAAGAATTTTAGTTGTCATGTTGGTACGGATTTGAATTTGAAACTATAATATCCTGAAGTCACGGATATAAATATCCGTGCCTTCAGCGATAAAGAGTAATATCTTACAATGCCTCATTCCAAAGGATAAGGAGAGTAAAGCGAAGGGTCTCGGACAACGGGTGGTTTTCTTCTTTGGAAGATATATAACTGAAATCAAATCCGTAGATATCATACCGAAGACCGGCACCAAACGTCATAAAATTACGATTCCCATTCTTCGGATCCTCAAAGAAATATCCCATCCGTAATGCTACTTTTTTGTCATACCAATATTCCATTCCAAGAGATGTATTGATGAACTTCAGATTGTTATCGAATGAGTTATTGGTGAATGATGTGATCAGTGACTTTGGCAGTTCGTGCGACGCACCATTCGGTTCTTTATACACTAACAACTTTGCAAAATCGATCGCGATCGTCAAACTGTTATATTCATCTTTCATCGGAATAATTCCGAAACCAAGCCTTAACTGAGTCGGCAACGGATCTGCCTGAGCAGCATCAATGTATGTTACTTTTGGCCCAAGGTTAGTAAGATTGACTCCGACACTGAAGTGATTGCCGATGTCTTCATCAATAAACGGGATGACCAAAGATTTTGGTCTGAATAAAAAACCGATGTCAAAACTAAAATCATTGGCGATACCATTACCTTTTTCTTCTGCTGTTCCGATCGGAGACAAACTACTGTTGATAAAACGAAGATTGGTTCCAACTCCGAGAGCTTCCGTAATTTGAGTGCCATACCCAAGAGTCACCGCAACTTCAAAACCTTTGAACCTGTCAACAGGAGTCGGATCTTTATCGGTCGTAACAACAAATTCTCCAAGATTCAAATACGTGATACTTGCACCCAGCGTTCCGCCATAATCAGGGATCTCTTGTTTGATATTAAAGTAGTCGTAAAATAAATCTGATAGATTGAACTGTGGCAGCCAGTTTGAATGTGTGATACTGATCTCTCCCCCTTTTTGAAATGCAAGACCTGCCGGATTCCAATGGATCGAAGCCGCATCATCGGCAATTCCGGTTCCTGCTTCTCCCATTCCGCTTGCTCTTGAATTTGGAGAGATCATCAAAAATGGAACTGCTGTCGAACCGGCCTGTGCCAATAGAGATTGAGTGATACCAATAAACATTACAAAAATACCAACTGCACTAAACATCTTTTTCATGTAGAACTCCTCAATGGTTATTACTGATGAATATAGTTAATAAAAAAAAATAAAACCAACCGTGTTTTACCACACATCCCTTGCCGGCATCTTACGATCTAGTATAGAATCAGAATTTCGATGATTTAGCGAACAACCGCTAATTTACCGATCGCTTCACTTGTGAACGTTCCATCAATTGTTTTTGCAATTACTTTATAAAAGTAAATTCCATTTCCAATTTCGTCACCATCATTATCACGTCTGTTCCAATCGATCTTAACAAATCGATCACCAACGGCAAATCGTTCTATTGTATGAACTCGACGTCCTGCAACAGTGTAGATGTGAATTGTTACATCGATCGGCGATAGCTGGTTATGTTGAAACGTAAATGATGTTGTGGTCGAAACAGGATTCGGAAAATTATATAATTGCTGGATTGAAAGTCCGCCGCCGGATGCAACGACAAAATACATTTCAGCTGAGGTTGAATTGTTATGTACGTCCCATGCCCGTACTTTAACAGTGTGACTCCCTTGAGAAAGTCCGGATAATGGGTATTCGGCTCTCCCTTGCTGATAACTGTCGACATCGCCCTTATAGGAATCTGTTAGATCAATACTTTTTGTGCTTCCGTCAATCCACGCTTCTAGTCGGTGTCCAATGCTGTTCGCCGATGAATTTATTCCACTGCTATCTTTTAAACGTACAATTAAAACCGGATTCTCATTAACAACATCACCGGATCGAAAATTCGTATTGTCAAAATAGATCTGTATCGCCGGACCGGCAGAATCCGGTTGGAAATTTTTGTTGGTACCCCCTACAATAAATTTCCTTGTAAACCCTCGGCCATCGGATTGAGAATTGGAGAAATAGACTGCAAGTCGACCACTTTTATTTTGATACGCAATATCTTTCGGAACGATAAAGGATGTGCTCACAATACCATTTTTAACACTCGCCTCACCTTTATAAATAATTCCACCATTTTCATCATAATGCAATCCAATCGCTGCAATAGACATATCAACATCAACATCGTGAACATTGATCAATGCAGTACCATTATAATTCACATCGATGACATTTAATTCATCCCGTACAGATCGNNTAACGCCCGAATCGTATCGGCAACAGCCAATGACTCATTGATCAACGAATCAACAGTGAACTTTCCTTCCGGTACAGCAAGACGCAATGTCGGATCGCCCATAAGAAAATATTTTTGCTTATTGATGAGCGCATGAAGAACATTTCCCAATTCATTTTTTGCAAGTAAATATGCATCACCGAGCCGAATTGAGGATGAGTTCGAAAATAACTTAGCAAGAAATGTTTCATTGGTTNNAAACACTGCCCGCGTAGCACTTAAAACACCTATTGCACCCCCTTTTGTATTGAACATTATTTCTTCAGCGGAACTGGGATCACCCGCTTCTTCAAATCTACCCCAATCGCACGTAGCTGCTACAACAAACGTGAGTTTATCAATATTTGTAAATTGACTTCGTACATCATCAAGCGTTAGAATACTTTCGTGAGCCCATACTTTAGGATTCCCATGTCCGATATAATTCAAGAGCAAAGAGCCGCGGTTTACATTGTCGAGAATTGCCTGACGGGCATCTGGTCTCCGACGATTTGCCGAATTATAAACGAGAGGATAAAGTTCTGTAAATATTCTTTTCACTTCAAAATCTTTTGGCATATTTAATGCAAGACTGTTTGCCTGTATAGTATGGTCAGATTCTTCGTATAGATCATCAGCAACAATTGTAATTACATTCTTCCATGTTCCGCGTGTTGGTTTCGTTTCATATTGAATGATCCTGTCAACGAGCAGTCTTGCTTGTTCTAACGACCGAGGTGTAAGACGACCGTGAGCAATACTGACTTTTGTTGTATTAGTGGGGTCTAAATATGAAAAGAAATCCTCATTGCTGTAAGAATTAATTTTATCGTTAGACTGTACTGTTTGATACGTCGGAACCCATGATCGATCATTTTTAAGGATTGATCGAAAATCATAACTCGCATCACCAAAGAATAAAACATATTTCGGTTTTACAGTCCAATTATTTACTGCAAATCGTAAAAAATCTCTTATTGAAACCAGATCAGGCATTCCAATGCCAAACTCGTTGTAAATTGTATCAACATCAACAACAACAGTGTTGAGTTTTTTTATTCCCGGTAAACTTTCTTTATGAGTTTTTAGCCGGACTGCTTCACTTTTAAAATCATTGTGTGTAATAATAATAAAATCAGCACCGGTAAATCCATGCAGATTCGAATTCGGAATTTTCACTGCTGATTTTGGAAAAAGATATTTTGCTGCCGTTCCCGCCCAATATTTTTTTATAGAACCAGACGAAAGAGTATCACCGAACACCATCCAACCGACCGTTTCATTAAAACGAGGCGACATTTTTCTGACATTATTTGCATCTGAAACTTCATAAATATTTATCTCGCTTTTACTAAAATCTTTAAGTTCAAATTCAACTGTCCCGCTTGTATCCGGAGCGTCGAACAAAATCTGGTCATTATTATTTAA
>DMPG01000367.1 GCA_003456055.1 Bacteroidota bacterium
GCTGCAGAATCGACGGCTTCACGACCATCTTTCACATCACCAACAATGGTAAATTCGGGAAACAATCCTAGAATCAACACAAGACCACGTCGAACAAGATCGTGATCGTCTGCAATGAGAATGGATATTTTTTCGTTGGTATTCATATCTGCCAACAAATATACTCTGAAAGTATATTGAAAAAAACACATTTTTTTGTTGCTAAGACAATACGGTAAAGCTGGATTGTACCATGAGGGCTAAAGGAGTGCGAATGGTGTGTCTTTTTCAAGACAGCAAGAGAGAGAATAACTAATGTTCTGCCTGTTCTTTGCTTTACGAAATCGATATTGAATCATTCGAGGCGTAAAAATCGATACCAATATACAGCTGATGCTTACCGGTATCGAAAAGAAGATCCTCTTTCAATAACAATTCTTGAAGCAGAAGGTCTCGGTTGGGATGTGTATTATTCATAAGGATCGTATAGTTCAATAATGAGCAATACACGTCGAACGATAACGCTAATCGTTCTTGGTGTTCCGAAAGAGAATCCAGCAGCGCGCTGATATTGCTGATACGCTGCTGGATATGCATTCCTTTCACTAATACTTCATCATCATCAGAGATCATGGCAGGGGATATGATTATGTAATTCTTATTGTGAAAATCTGCGTAATATTTCGTCCGCAACTTTTTCCGTCACTTCTTTACTAAGATAAAACCCGGAATCGATTCGTTGTTGTATCGCTTCAGTTCGTTTTATTTCATCGGTTTTGAACCGTTCCATTGCTTCCGGAGAAAGGGTGACAGAGTCTTCTTTCGAATTTTTTTGTTCTTCACGTTCCTTTTCCTGTTTCACCCGGAGCGGTTCCTGAAGGATCTGTGCCTGAGTAACTTTTGAAATATCCATATGCTTCTCCTCTTCTATTGTTGATACAACTTCTGATTGTGCAGATTCGACAATGCCATTACGATTGTTTTATTTTTTTCTTCCATAAAAGACTGCATTCTCCATGAACTTTGATTCACGCGAGACACGATCTCTATTAATTGTCCATCATTAACACTATTGATTACCATCTCGCCGTATTCCACTGTATGCAATTCGGCAAGATGCCGAATACATTCTTCTCGGCGTTGAATCAACGATTGCAGTTCATCAAATTCATTGCTGTTCGTTTTCTCCGTCAGCGCATCGGTAACTTCGGCAAGTTCAACGAACAATGAATAAACAGAATTACGAAACTGTATTTGTTCACCTGCTTCGTTGCTATGCTGATGCATCATAAAGAATTCCCATTAAACCATTGATATGCTGAGCGACATTGACCGCATCTTCTGACGGTATCTGACGAATCAATTCTTGTGTTTCTGAATCAACAACACGTATGATCGTTTTGTTCGATGCTCGATCCACCGAGAATGACAATTTTGTATTGGTCATTCCCATCACGTGATTCAAATCCGAGACAATTGCTTGCAGCTTTTTATTCTGCTCTCGTATTAATGCAACCTGTGCAATTTGCTCTTGTGATTGTTTCGCGAATCCTTCGCTGATCACATTTGACTTCGAATCTATTTGTTGTATGGCTTGTGTCATGATTGTTTGCCTCCTTGCATGGATCAATCATTCTCTGTTAATACTAATACGAATACGATTGCATAATTGATGTTATTGTAGCTTGCTGTTGTGAAACCTGCGCCATCACCGCCTGTAATTTCAAAAAATCATTCCGATATTTCTCCACATGTTTATCGAGACGTTTATCAAATCGTGCGATCTGGTCAGTATAATTAGTTATTTGAGTGCTTGTTGTTTTTACCGATACATCCAGTTGACCCGCAGAAGCAGACAACATATTTTTGAGAACCGTTTGTATTCGAGTAGCAACTCCGCTGGTCGAATTAAAAATATCAGAAACTGCAGTAACCTTACTCAATTTTTGATCAAGAATATCAGCATTCTGAAGCGTCAATGTTCCGTCTCTGCCAATGACTATTCCAAGATCGGAGAGCATTTTCGGATTTCCGCTTGCCACACTTGGAACGACGCTGCTGATGATATTTCGCAGATCGATCTTTAAACCGACAAACGTTGAGTCACCCGCTAACACCTGACGGCTGTTGTTAGTTGGATCGGTACTTGTCTTCACTTTTAAGTAGCTCATTACGGAATTATAGTCAGTAATGAACTTGTTGATCTTTTCTTTCATCTTTCCCTTTTTCCTTCCAGCGCGCCAAAATGGCTTCCACATATTTCCAGTTGCGAATGTTGCGGCTGACCGCGATCTCGAACGCTTCCTCGAACCACACGGCTGGATAATTTTTTTCCGCCTCACGCAGCATGTCTGACAGTAAAGGCGTGAGCGCGCCAATGTTTTCCTCGTACAACTTGAAGATGTTTGACTTCCTCATCGGCGCGGATGAACCCATTGCGGATTCGCGCCACTGACCTTTTTCAAAAGCCTCAGCCGATAAACGTCCGCGCGGCGAGTTGAGGAAATAAAAAACCTGCGCTTCGCGTTCACGCCTGAGCAGGGTACCCCGCTCGACGGCTTTTCCCAGCCCAAGCCGAATCTCCCCGCCGTCCAATCCCAGCGACCCAGCCTCAAAATCCGTCTCACGCAAAGCGCGGAAATGCCCCTCGATATGCTCAATCCGCCAGATGGCGTGCAAAGTCACCTTCAACTCCGCGATGTCGTCTATCTCACGCATCA
>DMPG01000083.1 GCA_003456055.1 Bacteroidota bacterium
GGGAGAGACAGAAATTATTGCGCGAAGCCCTGCAATGAATTCACTTCTTAAGACTGCAAAGAAGATCGCATCAAGCGACTCCATCGTTCATATTCACGGCGCAAGCGGTTCCGGAAAAGAACTGATTGCACATCTTGTGCATGCTGAAAGTTTACGAAAAGAACGTCCATTCGTTATTGTGAACTGTGCATCACTCCCTGATAATCTGCTTGAGAGCGAATTATTTGGACACGAAAAAGGATCGTTTACCAATGCTCATCAGATGAAACAAGGACTCGTTGAAGTTGCAAACGGCGGTTCTTTGTTCCTGGATGAAGTGGGAGATATCAGCCCGATTGTTCAGCCAAAATTACTTCGCTTTCTTGAAACAGGTGAATTCCGGCGCGTTGGAGGAACAACGTCAATGCAGGTTGATGTACGAATAATCTCTGCCACGAACAAAGATCTCCAATCCGAAGTGCAGGCCGGTCGTTTCCGCGAAGACTTGTTGTATCGGTTGAACGTTGTTACGTTAAGAATTCCTCCTTTAAAAGACCGCAAAGAGGATATTCCTTTGCTGGTCGAATATTTTTTGAAACGAAAGATGAAAGGGAAGTCCGTCAAAAAAATTGGCGATGATGCAATGCAGGCATTGCTTGCCTATGATTGGCCGGGGAACATTCGCGAATTAGAACATGCCATTGAAGGTGCAATGCTCCTTTCTCATGACGATCTGATCACTGCTGCTGATTTTATCCTGACCCAAAACAAAATAACATCCGGTTCAAAATTATTAGAGCAGAACGACTCATCGGTTCTGACGATGGAAGAGTTGGAGCGGATACATATTGAACAAAGCCTTAAAAAGTTCAACTTCTCCAGAAGTAAAACGGCTAAAGCACTCGGTGTTACTCAAAAAACACTCTACCTAAAAATCAAGCGGTACAAAATTCCTATCGAAGACAAAGAATAATTCATTGTTCTTGTACGATCGTACTCATCACTATCTTCCTACACCATTGCGATATTCAATGTCCTGTTGACGATTGTCATGATAATTCTTTCTGAATGACAATTCGTTGTAACTTTTTTCCATGCGTTACGAATACAATGCATACATAATTTTGAGAAAGAGGGGGAAAACAATATGACCAGTACCATTATAAAATCTTCGGTAATTACGTTCTTAACAATGATCGTTGTGTTATCCGCATTTGCAACAACCCCTAAAACATTACAGCATTCAAGAGTGAATTGGGATACTGCAGAGAAAAATTATATCACGGCATTATGTTCAGAAAATATCGGATTGCGGAGCAGTGCAGTTTCGTATCTTGCAGAATATCGATTGACCGGTGCTGTTGAACCATTGATCGGGTTGCTACGCGAAGACAAAGTAGAGCAGGTGCGAATGGCATCGGCTTTAGCACTTGTTCAATTGGGTGATTCCAAAGGAATTAACGCAGTGCAAGAAGCTGCTATTTATGATGGCAGTGAAAAAGTTGCGAAATTTTGTGAGCAATTATTAAATTCAACATCGGAAGAATTAAGTCTTAAATAAAAAATTGAGAGAACTTTTCTCTCACTCGAGAAGTCAGACTGTAGCGTTCGGTGGGGTCCGCTACATCTGACTTCCGTATTTTAAACCGCTCATTATCCGCAAATCTTCACACTGCTCATTCTCATTTAGCGAATTCTTATCTTGAAAATCGAGCCAAGTTTTGGTATTTTCAACTACAGAATTTTCCAACCAGATGTTTAATCATAAAGGTCTTACAATGGCAAAATTTCAGGGTGTTGACTATTATAATTTAGATTCATTGTTATCTGAAGAAGAGATCCTAGTTCGCAATACGGTCAGAGAATTTGTGGAAGAGCAGGTCATACCGATCATTGAAAAGCATAATCGTGCGGGAACATTTCCGGCACACTTAGTTCAAGGAATGGCTGATCTTGGTCTGTTTGGCGCAACGCTTCCGGCAAAATACGGCTGTGCAGAATTAAATAATGTAGCGTATGGATTGATGATGCAGGAATTGGAACGGGGCGACAGCGGTGTAAGGAGTTTTGCTTCCGTCCAAAGCGGCTTAGTAATGTATCCGATCCATGCGTTTGGCAGTGAAGAGCAAAAAGATTTTTGGCTTCCAAAACTTGCCAAAGGAGAAAAAATCGGATGTTTTGGATTGACCGAACCGGATGCCGGATCGAACCCCGATGGGATGCTTACGCGGGCCGAGAAAAAAGACGGCGGCTATGTATTGAACGGTGCAAAGATGTGGATCACGAATGGAACCATTGCCGATGTTGCCGTGGTATGGGCAAAGCTTGACGGTGTCGTAAAGGGATTCTTAGTCGAAAAGGGGACGAAAGGATTTTCTGCGCCCGAAATGCATGGCAAACATTCACTTCGTGCTTCCGTAACTTCAGAACTTGTGTTTCAAGATTGTTTTATTCCTGAAGAAAATCTTCTTCCCAAATCAGGCGGTTTAAAATCACCGCTGATGTGTTTAAGTCAGGCGAGATATGGAATTGCGTGGGGAGTGATCGGATCTGCGATGGCGTGTTATGATTCGTCGCTGCAATATTCAAAATCGAGGATCCAATTTGGGAAACCGATCGCTGCATTCCAGATGACGCAGGAAAAACTGGTGCACATGGTCACCGAAATTACCAAAGCGCAATTGATGTGCCTGCAGCTTGGTCGATTGAAGGATAACGGGAAAATAAAGTTCACGCAGATCTCGATGGCAAAACGAAACAACGTGTATCATGCATTGGAAATTGCCCGAATGGCGCGCGAGATCCACGGCGCGAATGGAATTCTTGATGAATATCCGATCATGCGGCATGCGGCAAATTTGGAATCGGTGAAGACATACGAAGGAACACATGAAATGCATACATTGATCATCGGTGAAGATATCACCGGCATTGGTGCATTCGAATAACATCTGGTACAATATCTTCCCATGAATTTACTTGAAGAGATACAATCGAAGATCTACGAACTTTCGAAAGAAGAACGCATGCGCTTACGCGAGTGGTTCGATGAATTTGAAGGGGACTCGTGGGATCTGGAGTTCGACGAGAATATGAAAGAAAAGAAACTCGACGCTGAAGGGACAAAAGCGAAACAAGGTTTTTCTGACGGTACATTCAAAGAGGTATGAAACACGTTGGGGTCGATCAATATTGGCAGCGTCATGATAGACTTTCGCCGGCCATCCGAAAGTTGGTAGAGCATAATTTCTCAGTCATCAAAGAGTATCCGAATCATCCGTTACTGCGATTGAAGAAGATCGATGGGATCTGGTCGATGCGGATCGGGAGCAGACACAGAGCATTGGCAATTGAAGATGGCGACACAATTATTTGGTTTTGGATTGGAACATACAGACAGTACCTCAAATTTATTCATTGAATTATTACAAACGAATCTAACATACATTCGAAGGATGCACTCTGCATCCTTCGTTCGTTTTACATCGAACGTTCAAGAAAAGGATCGTTATGAGATCAAAAAAAATAATTGGTGAAGCGATCACGTACGATGATGTGCTTCTTGTTCCCGCAAAATCCTCAGTGATTCCCAGGGACGTTGATGTCTCAACGCGGTTGACGAAAAATATTCGATTGAATATTCCTCTGCTTTCTGCCGCAATGGACACGGTAACGGAATCTGAAATGGCGATCGCGTTAGCGAGAGAAGGGGGAATCGGCATCATCCATAAGAATCTTTCCATTGAACGGCAAGCGGAAGAAGTGGATAAAGTAAAACGATCGGAAAGCGGAATGATCATGAATCCGGTGACATTGACCGCCGATAAAACGGTCGGCGATGTCCTTGATCTGATGANNCAGGAATCCCGATCGTTGCTGACGGGAAACTAGTCGGAATTCTGACGAATCGTGATCTGAGATTTCAGCCAAATCGAAACCTCAAAGTTGCCGATGTCATGACCTCCACAAATCTTGTGACCGCACCGCTTGGGACTACATTGGAAGAGGCAGAAGTAATATTACAAAAGCACAAGATCGAAAAACTGCCAGTGGTTGATAAGAATGGAAAATTGAAAGGACTTATCACATTCAAAGATATTCAAAAGAAAAAACGATATCCCAACGCATGCAAAGATAAGCATGGACGATTACGTGTCGGAGCAGCAGTTGGCGTCACTCCCGATACCATGGAGAGGGTTGAAGCGTTGGTAAAAGCCGGTGCTGATGTTATTATCATCGATACCGCGCATGGACATTCAAAAGGGGTCATTGAGATGGTGAAGCGTGTGAAATCGAAATTCTCCATTGATGTGATCGCAGGAAATGTCGGCACTGCGGAAGCAGTGAAAGATCTGATCAAAGCGGGTGCAGATTGTATCAAGATCGGGATCGGTCCGGGCTCGATTTGCACAACGCGGGTTGTTGCCGGCGTTGGCGTACCGCAAGTGACTGCGATCATGGATTGTTCGGCAATGGCCCGAAAATTTTCCATTCCTGTTATTGCAGACGGCGGAATAAAACAAACCGGTGATATTGCAAAAGCGATCGCGGCCGGTGCAGATTCGATCATGATCGGCGGATTGTTTGCAGGACTTCAAGAAAGTCCCGGGGAAAAGATCTTGTATGAAGGACGTACCTATAAGATGTATCGAGGCATGGGTTCGGTCGATGCGATGAAAGAAGGAAGCAAGGACCGGTATTTTCAGGATGTTGAAGATGATGTACAAAAACTTGTTCCGGAGGGAATTGAAGGACGGGTGCCGTTCAAAGGTGAACTGAGTGCAACGGTGTATCAAATGGTCGGCGGATTGCGTGCTGCGATGGGGTATTGCGGAGCAGAGAATATTTCAGCGATGAAAGAAAAAGCACAATTCATGAAAATGAGCGATGCCGGTCTGCGGGAAAGTCATCCGCATGATATTCTGATCACGAAAGAAGCGCCAAACTACCACGGATGACAATGCCCTTACAGTATAATTTCCGACGACGAATCTCTGACCTGCGGCATGAAATGCAACGGCAAAAAGTCGATGCATTTATTTCTTCATCGCTCTCAACAATGCGTTATCTTTGCGGATTTTCCGGATCCCATGGATTGCTGGTCGTTACAAATTCGAAAACATATTTTTTAACGGATTTTCGTTATGAAGAGATCGTTCAAACAGAAGTTGCTGCAGACGTAACGATCGTTGCTCAGGGAAGTTTATCCAATGCTGCTTCAAAGAAAAAAATATTCTCATCGGTCAAGAACATTGCTTTTGAAAAAGATCGATTGTTTGTTGCCGAGTTCGAACTTTTAAAGAAAAATCTTACCGGTAAAAAACTCATCCCGATTTCAGGGATCGTAGAAAATCTACGAGCGGTAAAAGATGACGATGAACTGCGAACGTTGAAACGAGCGTTTGACATTTCCGATGCAGTGTTCCAGACGATCATTGGAAAGATCAAACCGGGGATGACCGAACTGGAGATCTCTGCTGAAATATCATACCTGCATAAAAAACATGGCGCTCACAAAGATGCATTTGATGTCATTGTTGCAATCCGTGTGCGGGGCTCATTGCCGCATGGAACGGCAACATCGAAAAAAATTGAAAATGGTGAATTTATTACCCTTGATTTTGGCTGTGTTGTGGATGGTTATCATTCGGACATGACGCGAACGATCTGTATCGGAACGCCGACCGCTGATATGAAAAAAATTTACCGCGTTGTGCTGGATGCTCAGCAAAAGGCATCCGATGCTGTACGTTCGGGGATCTCTTCAAAAAAGATCGACGAAATTGCACGAAAACATATTCAAACGAGAGGATATGGTAAATATTTCGGCCATTCCGTTGGGCATGGTGTCGGGTTGGAAATTCATGAATTGCCCAGAGTTGCCCCGAAAAGCAAAGAACGATTGACCACCGGCAATGTGATCACCATTGAACCGGGAATTTATATCCCGAAAAAATTCGGAGTTCGAATTGAAGACACTGTTGTTGTTCGTGAACGGGGCTGTGAAGTCTTGACCGGTTCACCGAAGGAATTGATAATTATCTAATGAAAAAAGTATTAATCATCGCTTATTATTTCCCTCCGCTTGGCGGAAGCGGCGTTCAGCGGACATTGAAGTTCGTTAAATACCTTCCCCAATTCGGCTGGCAGCCGACAGTCTTGACCGTTGGACCGACAGCATACTACGCGAAAGATGAATCGCTGCTCAAAGAGATCGAACATCTCAATATTCAAGTGATCCGAACCCAATCACGCGGTCCGAATGCAATGCTTCATAAGAAGCATGATATTGTGAAGATGCCGAAGGAACGAATGAGACGATTTTTGAATTTCATTAGTGACATGTTCTTTATCCCCGACAATAAAATTGGATGGAAGAAATACGCCGTCAAAGCAGCTTCTGAACATCTTTCAAAGAATAAATATGATGTTATCTTTGCCACTGCGCCTCCGGTGACCGATTTTTTGATCGGTGTTGAACTGAAAAAGCGATTCAAAATTCCGCTGGTGTTAGATTATCGAGATTCGTGGCTGAGCTATCCATTCAAATTCTTCCCAACACCGCTGCACCGATATATCCATTTTCGGAAGGAACGTTATGTTGTCCATAAATCGGATATGATCACTGTAACACACCGCCGTGTAAAAGAAGAACTCTTAACGCGTCATAAGTTTTTGCGCCACGAAGATGTTGTCATTCTTCCTCATGGTTTCGATCCGGAAGATATGAATGTCAGCAATCCGGACTTTATTCCTCACATCGATAAGATGCGGATCACCTATTCGGGAATGTTCTATGGGAATATCACTCCGGTATATTTTCTTAAAGCACTTGCAAAAGTATTGAAAGAAAACCCGGTGCTGCGCGGACGGATTGAGGCATGTTTCGTTGGTCTGTTCAGACCGGAACATATTAATTTGATCAATCAGCTTGGGCTTCAAAATTCAGTGAATCTTATTGGATATGTTGAGCATAAAGAATCAGTGAAATATATACTGGCATCCGATGTATTGTGGGTGATGAAGCAGGATGATTGGGAAACACCGGGAAAAGTGTTCGAATATATCGGAACGCATAAAAAGATTCTCGGCTGCGTTCCAAAAGGATATATCCGCAACATCATCGAAGAGGCCGGCGGAACGTGTGTCGATCCGACAAACATCAATGGCATTGCAGAGTTGATCGTGAAATTCTACCAGCAATATGAACGAAAAGAACTCCGCGGCGCACGCCCTGACGTTGTCGATAAATATAACCGTATGAAATTGACCGGTGAACTCACGAAGATCTTCACTAAATTCCTTGAGGTCTGACGAATGAAAGTATTGGTCATTGGTTCCGGCGGACGTGAACATGCGATCGTGTGGCGAATGAAACAAAGCACAAATGTTACGGAATTATTCTGTGCGCCGGGAAATGCGGGAATAGCAGAGATCGTAGAATGTATTCCGATCAAAGCGGATGATATCTATGGTCTTGTTCAGTTTGCACAGACAAATGCTATCGACCTGACGATTGTTGGGAGTGAAGCACCGTTAGTGATGGGAATTGTAGATCTGTTCAATGAGCGCGGATTGAAAATATTTGGTCCTTCAAAAGCTGCCGCACAGGTTGAAGGAAGTAAAATGTTCCTGAAACATTTTCTGAAGCGGAACAATATTCCAACCGCAAGATATCGAACGTTCAACAAAACTGAATTTGAAAGCGCCATTCACTATATCCGAATGAACCCGGCGCCGTATGTGATCAAGACGGACGGACTTGCTGCGGGAAAAGGGGTCGCCATTTGCCAAACGACTGATGAAGCGATCGAGATTGTTAAAGAATATTTTCAAGATGGGACTTTTGGTGATGCGGGAAACAACATTGTTATTGAAGAATTTATGGTCGGCGAAGAGGCATCTGTCTTTGCGATCTGTGACGGTGAAAATTATGTTCTGCTTTCTTCAGCGCAGGACCATAAACAAATTCAAGACGGTGATAAAGGAAAGAACACCGGCGGGATGGGAGCGTATGCGCCTGCACCGGTTGTCACTGATGCTATTCTTGCACACGTTGAGATGGAGATCATTCGACCGACGCTTGCCGGAATGAGATCCGAAGGATATCCCTACAAAGGCTGCTTATACGTTGGATTGATGATCACGAGCGAGGGGCCGAAGGTTGTTGAATATAACTGCCGTCTCGGAGATCCTGAAACACAAGTATTGATGCCGCTGATCGAAAGCGATCCGTATGGACTGTTTCACGCTTCTGCGACCGGCACAATTTCTTCATATTCCCTGAGGTTGAAAAAAGAATCAGCTGTCTGT
>DMPG01000195.1 GCA_003456055.1 Bacteroidota bacterium
TACGGATGTTTTGCATTGAGACGGGTTGGCCGCCACCGGAATTATTTGTTACGGTTATGAAACAAACTGGAATATTCTCTGCACCGGTTTCTAAAATAAATTTTTCCAATGCTGGAATGTTCATGTTCCCTTTGAATGGTGCAATGACATTTGGCTGCTTCCCTTCTTCAGTTTGAAAATCAACGGCAACAGCTCCACTAAATTCAACATTAGCACGAGTTGTATCAAAATGCGTATTATTGGGAATAAATTTTCCTTTACCTCCAATGATCGTGAACAGAATTTTTTCAGCTGCTCGACCTTGATGAGTAGGAATGATATACTTCATATCTGTAATATCGCGTACTGCTTTCTCAAATCGGAAAAAACTTTTAGCCCCGGCATAAGATTCATCTCCTTCCATCATTCCAGCCCATTGTTTTGCGCTCATTGCCGAAGTGCCGCTATCAGTAAGTAAATCGATGAGAACATCGTCAGCTTTTATCAAAAAAGGATTGAAATGAGCTTGCTTTAATATCTCAATTCGCTCATTGCGTGTCGTAAACCTTATTGGTTCTACAGATTTAATTTTGAACGGTTCAATGATTGTTTTCATAATAAGTATTGTTCTCAAATTCAATTTATTCAGAATCGTAACTAACCAATGAAAATATTTCGTAGCCCGAAAGTTTTTTTCTTGGATTAAGGAATGATAATTCAATAAGAAATGACAATCCTACAATAACACCACCGATTTGATTTACCATTTTACATGCTGCTTCCATTGTTCCGCCAGTGGCAAGAACATCATCATGAAGTAATACTTTCTCACCATTTATAATGGCATCTTTATGAATCTCGATCGCATCAGTTCCATATTCCAATTGATATTCCTGGCGGATTGTTTCTGCTGGAAGTTTCCCAGGTTTTCGTATAGGAACAAATCCTACTCCAAGACGATAAGCGAGAGCAGCCCCAAGAATAAATCCGCGGGATTCAATTCCAATCACCTTTGTTATTCCTTTGTCTTTATATTTATTGAATAACGTATCGGTACAATATGCAAAAGCATCATGATCTTTTAATACTGTTGTGATATCCTTGAACATAATTCCATTTTTGGGAAAATTTGGAATGGTTCTAATTCTATTTTCGAGNNGATTCATATTCTTCCTTAAGAATTGGTTCAAAAAAATATCGAAATCAAAATGAAGAAGCAATTTAAAATAATAATCCCCGAATGTCCTATTACACTCGGGGATTGTAATTCACGCTATGAATTACATTACAAACCTACGATCATATCTGCGTATTTTGGAACTGGCCATAGATCATTTGCTACAAGTATTTCTAATTCGTCAATGCCAACCCGAAGTTTTTCGGTTTGGCTTTTCACACTAATACATGCAAATGCTTTCTTCTTGATGTCACTTTGATTATGGGCAGAAGCCAACAATTTTTCTAAAATCGCAACATCTGTTTGAATACCGGTCATCAATTTGGAGACATTTTTTACTAATATTTTCAAAGTTGATACCGATTTATCTCCAGCTCCAACAACAGATTTTAAGCCAATTGTCGTTTGACAAAGTTCATTTATATACGATACTACCGATGGAAAATACATTGTTAAGGCCATCTTCTTTGCAACCCGTGCTTCAATATCAACTTGTTTGATATAATTTTCCAAATCAATATGGTAAATTGCATCAAGTTCTCGTTCATTTAAAACTTTATATTTTGAAAACAGAGATTGAGCTTCTTTTGTGTTATACGATTCAGNNTTTGAGAACAGCGACTGAGCTTCTTTTGTGTTGTATGATTCAATTGCTTCCGGGGTTGTTTTAATGTTAGGCAAACCTCGTTTTGCAGCTTCTTTTTGCCAAGCAGCAGAATATCCATCACCGCTAAAAATTACTTTTTTTGATTCGGAGATTACTTTGCGAAGAACATCAACAACAGCACCGTTAAGATCTTTTCCGCTCGCTATGGATTTTTCAATACCAATTCGAATTTCATCCAGTGATTCAGCCATTGCTGTATTTAAAACGGTAATGGGAGTTGATGGCGATTGGCTAGAACCAACTGCTCGGAACTCAAATTTATTACCGGTAAATGCAAATGGTGAAGTTCTATTTCTGTCAGTATTATCTTTAGGAATTCCAGGAATTTTATCAATGCCTATTGAAATCCACGCTTGATCTGTTTTATCGGTTGGTTTTCCTTTTTCAAGATCTTCAAGAACGCGAGTTAAAAGTTCACCGAGGAACACAGAAATGATTGCCGGTGGAGCTTCGTTAGCTCCCAGTCGATGATCATTATGCGCCGATGCAATTGACGCTCTGAGTAATTTTGAATATTTATAGACAGCTCTAATTGTAGAGACCAAAAAAACTAAGAACTGTAAATTTGACTGAGGTGTTTTGCCTGGATTTAAAAGATTCTCACCTTTGTCTGTTGCAATTGCCCAATTACTATGCTTACCACTACCATTGATATTTGCAAAAGGTTTTTCATGCAATAATACTGCAAGATTATGTCGTTGCGCAATACGATCCATGAGATCCATTAAAATTTGATTATGATCAATGGCTACGTTCACATCTTCATAAATTGGTGCAACCTCAAATTGATTGGGAGCAACTTCATTATGGCGTGTCTTCAATGGAATTCCGAGTTTATATGCTTCCCGTTCAATTTCAGTCATGAATGCAAAAGCCCGTTCCGGTATGTTGCCAAAATATTGATCTTCCAACTGTTGATTCTTCGCAGGAGTACGGCCAAACAATGTTCTTCCTGTTTGTTTTAAATCAGGTCGAGCATTATAATACTCACGATCGATGAGAAAGTATTCTTGTTCAATACCAAGAGTTGAAAAAACCTTTGTGGCTGGATTACTGAATTGTTTTAACATTTTTAGAGCGGAAGTATTCAACGCATCAATCGATCGAAGGAGTGGTGCTTTTTTATCAAGTGTTTCTCCGGTGTATGAGATGAAAACAGTTGGGATACAAAGTGTATTTCCATCAGGATATTCCATGATAAATACTGGGCTTGTCGGATCCCAAATAGTATAACCTCGTGCCTCAAATGTTGCACGAATACCGCCGGATGGAAAAGAAGAAGCATCAGGTTCACCTTGGATTAATTGTTTTCCAGTAAACACTTCAATAATTTTTCCCGCGTCATTATAATCAATGAATGAATCATGCTTTTCAGCGGTTGAACCTGTTAGTGGTTGAAACCAATGAGTATAATGTGTACAACTTTTTGATATTGCCCAATCTTTCATAGCAATGGCTACGATATTAGCTGTATCCGGATCCAATTTCTCACTTTTACTGATAACATTCAGAATCTTTTCATACGCGTTCTTTGGAAGCATTTGTTGCATTTTGGTTAGATCAAAAATATTCTCACCAAAATATGACGAAACAGGTTTTGTAGATTTATTCATATTTGTCCTTTATTTAGATTTAGTGATTTTAATTTTATTCGTTTCTTTCATTGTTGTAAGAACAATACTTGTTGTTGTATTTACTACTCCTGACCATGCTTGAATCTTTGACAACAATCTTTCCAGTGAAGAGGTATTTTCAGTTCTAATTTTAATGAGATGTGTACCAGTACCTGTTACAGAATGAATTTCCAATATCTCATCTGTGGACTTGGCATGATCAAGGAAAGATGAATAATGTTTCGATGTATCAATTGTTACATTGATAAACGCTGTTATATCTTTCCCTACCTTTTTTGGATCGACAAAAGTAGTATATCCAACAATTACTCCGCTCTCTTCCAATTTACGAAGACGTTCACTCAC